>JAYVQZ010000375.1:0-5169 GCA_043776735.1 Deltaproteobacteria bacterium
TATTTTCCCGATTTACAATGTTGGGGCCGGTCGAATCAAACACGTCAGCCACCTCGGAGAGCAGCACCTTCTTTCCGTCGGGCATAACCTTGATGACGAGAGATTTTATTTTTTCCGCGTTGGCGCGTGAATTGTCGTCCATCCGCATGAAGACGTTAAAGAAACGTTGCTCTTCGATGACTTGGGCGGTGACTTCACCCTGAAGCGCTGCTTCTAGCTGCCGCGCCAGATCGCCAACTACGATTCGGTATTTCTGCGCTTCGTCACGAAGGATTTGCACCTTAAGCTGCGGAATCAACACCTGAGTTTCGACTTGTAGGTCGACCAACCCCTTAGTGCCCTCAATGGCATTCCGCGTGGAAGCACCTAAACCACGAAGTTTGTCCAAATCGGGGCCAAAGATCTTAATGGCTATTTGGGCCCGCACACCGGAAAGCATATGGTCTAAACGATGCGATATGGGTTGTCCGGCATTGACTAGGGCATCGGGAAATTTATTTACGATCCTGGCGCGAATATCCTCCATAACGATTTCACGGGGCCGCCCTTCACGCTTGAAATCAACGTCGAACTCCCCGAAATGGACCCCCTCGGCATGCTCGTCCAGTTCGGCACGACCGGTGCGACGACTGACCGACTTTACCTCCGCCACCTCCAATATGATCTTTTCAACTTGGGTACCTACGGAGTTGGATTCGGAAAGCGAGACACCGGGAGCAAGGAGCACGGTATAAACCGCGCTTCCTTCATTAAACTTCGGAAGAAACTCCCTACCAAAGAAGGGGATAGTCAAAAGACTGGCCAAAAAAAGCACCGTGGCAAACGCGATAACAATATTGGGATGACCTACCGCCCGTTTCAGTATTTTTTTGTCCCATTTTTTCAGAAAACGAACCAAAAACCCTTCTTGAGCGTGATCCATCACCTTCATGTTCGGCAATAGGTAAGCACATAGCGCCGGCGTAACAGTTAGGGAGACGACTAAAGAGGAAATTAGTGAAACCACGTACGCAATGCCTAGGGGGGCAAAAAAGCGACCCTCTAAACCACCTAATGAAAAGAGAGGAATAAATACTAGGACGACAATGATGGTGGCGAACACAATCGAGTTGCGAACTTCAGAACTGGCGTCGAAGATAACCTTAAGCGGGGGTTTGGGTTTCGCTAGGGAACGATTTTCCTTAAGCCTTCGAAAAACGTTTTCTACGTCCACCACGGCATCGTCGACAAGCTCTCCGATTGCGACCGCGAGGCCTCCCAAGGTCATGGTGTTGATATCAAGGCCGAAAAATTTAAAAACTAAGGCAGTGAGGACGAACGATAAAGGAATAGCAGTTAGCGTGATAGCGGTCGTGCGAAAATTGAGGAGGAAGAGAAATAATATGATGGTAACGAGAACTCCGCCGTCTCTTAAAGCCTCTTCCACGTTAGCGATCGCCGCCTGGATAAAGTTTGCTTGCTTGAAAAGCTCAGGATTGAGCAGCACTCCAGCCGGCAGAGTGGCTTGAATTTCCCTTAGCGCTTCTTCCACTTTCTTTGTCAATTCAACCGTGGAGGTCCCAGGTTGTTTTTGAACGCTCAAAATGACGGAAGGTTTGCCATTGATGCCAGCGTCGCCTCTTTTAACTTGTGCCCCAAGCCTAACCTCAGCAATGTCTTTCACGAGTACGGGCTTTCCAAAGAACTCCCCGACGATGCTCTGCTCGATGTCGTGAATCGTTTTTACGCGCCCTATATTGCGTATCAAGAGCTCCTTGGCTTCGACGTCAAGAAAACCTCCGGTAGTATTTTCGCCGATTTCGCCCAACGCCCGTTGAACCGAGCCAAGACTTAGATTTCTTTTTCTAAGCTCTTCCGCATTTAAGAGGATTTGGAATTGTCTTACTTCGCCGCCAATGGGAATGACCTGCGAAATACCAGGGATGGCCAAAAGCCTGGGGCGCAGTGTCCAGTCAGCGATCGTTCGCAGCTCCATCGGGGAAACCTGCTGGGAGGTTGAAGTTAAACCGACGAGCAAGATTTCTCCCATGATGGAGGAAATGGGACCCATGACGGGGTTAATATTCTTGGGGAGCTGCTCTTTGACCAGAGAGAGCTTTTCTCCCACTAGCTGGCGGTTACGAAATATATCGGTTCCCCAGGCAAACTCTAAATATAGAACTGACAAGCCAATTCCCGAGCTGGAACGGACTCGTTCCAAACCGGGGGTTCCGTTCAGAGCCACTTCAAGGGGCAAAGTAACTAGGGTTTCTACCTCCTCGGGCGCAAGCCCCGGGGCTTCGGTCATGATATTGACCATTGGACGGTTCAAATCAGGAAAGACGTCTACGGGTAAATGGACAATGGTCCAACCTCCATAGGCCAGGGCAAAACAGGCAGCGGCCACTACTAACATCCGATTCTTTAATGAAAATTTAATGGCTCGGTCGAACATTCAAGTGCCTTCCTTGGGAAGCTAACAGATTCGTTGATACTTTAGCACCACAGCCGGAAATGGCAGAGCACGGACTTTTGGCATCCTAGAAAAGCTCCTGGCAATGCTTCGCGGCCCCTCTACTTAACATTACGGACGAGTTTTCTGGTTGTGACCCTATTTTGAACATCCGAAGGTAGAATCGGGAGGACCTGATGTTTCTCGATATTAAGGATAAATCTCAAAACGACGTTGCAAAACGGCAGTTGGCGGCAAACGAAAATGGTGGGCGCATGACCGTCAGAAGCGGTCATGCGCGAAAGTATACATTGCTCAATGGGGGGGCGGCGTTGGCCACCGACACAAGGCAATTCTTTAGGGTCGCACGTTCGAAGCTAATATGCCCGACTAGTAACTTGACGGTAATAGCGCAAAGTTCGGGCGCCGGTGAAGAAGGGACCTGCCACAAGCCTGAGCCCTTTGTCGATAAACACGATTATCGTAATCTTCTTAGCCCGTCCCATAGCTGGACCTCCTTCTTATAAGGCTTGCGTGATGTATAGCTATGGTAATCGTATGGAATGAGCTTGCCGAAGGTAGCCACTCGAAAATTCAGCAGGACTTTTATTGTCCTAAGACAATTTATTCTTGCTACGGATGGTAACTTTCGTACTTCTTCAACGCGCTGCTCCTCGAGAGGTGCATTGAGTTTTATGCTTTTCGAAGATAGGCATGAAGTGACCGGTCATTTTTTAACATGGGTTCTTATATAGGGGGATATTATGAAAAGCATTACTTTGAGTTTATTGGTCGCAGCAGCGGCTTTCATGGCACCGACTTCCAGTTTTGCAACTGGTTGCACTTACATTCAGAAGCAGATTCTCTGCGTCAGCTATCCTGGATGTTCCTGGGTACACCAACGTTGTGTAGACAATAATTCTTCGCAAGAGGATTTAGACGTAGCTACCGGTAGTGATTTGTCTTTACTTGATGCTACTCAGAGCTGGGAGTATCTCGGATGCACCGTTGATGACCAGCAATGTGGGATGAGGGCAGCCCGCTACAATTATTCTCAGCATCGCTCTGAAACGAGCATGTTCTGCCCGAATGCCTCGAAAAAGGGATGTTACGGTAGAAACTAGGAATATTTGATCACCAGCTTATCGCTCGTGGTATTCCCACCGAGCGATAAGCTGGGATCTAGCTTGCTCCGAATGGAGGAAGCTACTTACGTCTGCCATTTACCGCCGGCTACCGCGAGCCCAGCTAGACGAATGCTCTGTTAAAAAAAGCTCGCTTTTACTTTAGACCTCGTAAATCTACCGAGATGGACTTCAAGGCGATTTCTCCGCCGCTAATCACTCCCGTTCCATCCTCTGCTCCGGAAATAATGAAAGCCGAAAGCTTGAAAACGAATAAATTGTCTGTCATCGGCTTTATCGAAAGCCATTCGAACACGGCATTTGCAGGGAAACCTTCAGGCCCGCCCAGAAAGGTTGGCTCAAGCGCAGTCTCGTCAGGTCCAGACAATACCTTTAGATTCCACCCAGCGGTCCAGGCGACAGAATCCGAAACCTTGGGCGGGCGAAAGGTCCAATTCAGTTTAAGAACAAAACCGGGCCCGGAGGATGCCTTACTTATTGTAGGAATGACTGTGACTTGGATTGGCAATATTCCATCGAGATCTTTGCGTTGTCCCAAAACCATTTCTTGAATGTCCTGGATGATAATGCGCGGTTCCGGGGAACTCTGAATGGATTGGGCATTGCGGGCCTGACATCCCACCAGAAACACAATTACTATTAAGCCGAGCAGAAATCCCATTCGGACTTTAATACGAAATCCCGTGGGATAGTCCATTTTCATGGTTATTTTATCCCCCGCAAATTAATCGTAATTGTCTTGTATACAATCTGGCCGACGATATCGGGCTGGTTAATATCAGCCAGAAGTTCAAACTTATAGATTCGATTTCCTACCAACTCACGGCTATCGTATTTGAGTAAGTCGTTTGAACGAAACACTGAGATTCCCATATAAACGGTTGGAGCCGAACCGGCGTTGTCATCGGTGTAGAGGTTTACCTTCCAATCTTGAGGAGCCGGACCTGAGAATTTCCACGTCAGTTGAAAAACAAAGCCATTTCCCGACGGCGTGCGTTGAATTAATGGCTCAATCGTGACTGGGGAGGGCCCACTCGCAAGTAAGTTTTCGACCGTGCCCCTTGCGAATAGTTCGGGAGTTGGCGTAATGGTCTCATCAACCGACATCACCGTAGGAGGGATTTGATCGATAACCGTTATGTTTTTTTTCGCACACGAAGTGACGCTGAAAAGACCAATGCCCACCAGGAGTCCTACTTCGGCCCACCTAATTAATTTTGAGTTTGGAGTTTTCATAGATCGAGTGGCGGGGTGTAACCCAGTTGAAAAAGAAATCGCACGTTGGAAGCAGCACCCGGATCGAGCTTGAATCCCACTCCCGTTTGGGCTCGAAAGCTCTTCCAATCCAATGTATATGTCGGCCCTACGTAGGGCCGAAGCTGGTTAATGGTTTCGATATTTGTCCGGGTAGGCTGGCCAAAGACATTGGTCTCAACAGTCGTGTTTCTAGTCGTCTCATTGATGCCAAGAAGTGATGCGCCAATGACCTGACGAAATTTTCCTTCGTTGATAAAAGCCCAACCGGCATCCAATTGAATGCCTCTACGTTCATCGCCGAAATACATTCCTGAAAGCCCAATAACCATGGGCACT
>JAYVQZ010000376.1:0-20092 GCA_043776735.1 Deltaproteobacteria bacterium
ATCAGCTCCACTATGTGTCCGGCAGCTTTTGCCATCTCGTACTTGCCGGGCGTTGCCGATACATAAATTGCCTGGTTAATGAAGCCTTCAAACTCCGAAAAATTGAGAGGCCGGTTGTCCAGGGCAGAGGGTAGCCGAAAGCCGTGCTCCACGAGATTCATCTTTCTTGCCGCATCACCGCGCGACATGCCACCGACCTGAGGAACGGTCACGTGGCTCTCATCGATGAACATCAAAAAGTCTTCGGAAAAGTATTCAATTAAGGTTGGCGGCGGATCTCCGGGTTTTCGTCCGGTCATATGCCGGCTGTAGTTTTCAATCCCGTTGCAATAGCCGACCTCCTCAAGCATTTCGATGTCGTAATAAGTGCGGCTTTCTAATCGCTGGGCCTCTACAAGTTTATTCATCGACTTCAATTGCTGAAGGCGGTCAAGCAGCTCCGCCTGAATCGCCTTGATCGAGCGTTTAAGCATCTCCTTGTCGGTTACGTAATGGCTACCCGGAAAGATCATTAGCTTATCCATCTCTCCAAGAGCTTTCCCTGTGATGGGATCGATACGCTGGATCTTTTCTACTTCATCGCCCCAAAAGCTGATGCGATAGGCGTCGCTCACTTCAAACGCGGGAAAGACCTCGACGATATCGCCCCGAACGCGGAACGTTCCCCGATGGAAATCAAAGTCATTTCTCTCATACTGAATTTCTACCAAATGCATGAGGAAATTATCACGCCGCTGCTCCTTGCCTTTTTCAATCTCAAGCACCATCTCGCGGTACACCTCCGGAGAGCCTAGGCCGTAAATGCAGGAAACGCTGGCCACGATAATAACGTCTTTGCGAGAGAGCAGGCTTCGCGTGGCCGAATGGCGCAGCTGATCTATCTGGTCGTTGATGGCGGAGTCTTTTTCAATGTAGGTGTCTGACGAGGCGATGTAGGCCTCTGGCTGGTAGTAATCGTAATAGCTAACAAAGTACTCCACCGCATTGTCAGGAAAGAGGTCTTTAAATTCCGAATAGAGCTGCGCTGCCAGTGTCTTGTTAGGTGCCATAATTAGCGCAGGCCGGTTGAGCTCGTTGATGATCTGAGCCACGGTGAACGTTTTCCCGCTTCCTGTGACTCCCAACATTACGGTGTCTCTTCGTCCCGATCGGATCTCTTTGAGCAGCTGCTCAATGGCCCTAGGCTGATCCCCTCTGGGCTTAAAATCGCTCCTTAGTTTGAAGTCGGGCATAGGCGTGGTATCTCCCAACCAATGAATGTAGCAGCGATTTCCACAGAGTCCATCCGTGCAAAGAAAATTGCCGTTCTTGGCTATGGAAATCAAGGCAGGGCACACGCCTTAAACCTAATGGACTCAGGGGTTTCTGTTGTTGTAGGCGCCCGTCCGGGACCCAGTGCAGAAAAGGCTCAGGCCGATGGCTGCAAAGTGGTTAGTTTCACAGACGCCGTCAAAAGCAGCGATATCGTGATGTTTCTCTTGCCCGACCAGGTCATTCCACAAGTTTATAAAGAACTACAACCCTTACTGACGGCGCAGCCAAAATGGATCGGTTTCGCACATGGTTTTGCCGTGGTGTTTGGACTCATCGAAAAAACAGCGGGTTGCAGTTACTTTCTTGTCGGCCCTAAAGGGGCTGGCGCGCTGCTTCGTGAAAATTTTTTAAAAGGGGGAGGCCTTCCCGGAGTTTTTGCCGTGGAACCGGGAGCCGTACCGGGGACGGACGCGTTGGCCATGAGCTACGCTAAGGCGATGGGCTGTGCTAGCAGCGTGCTCTTAAAGACGACCTTTCGGGAAGAGACCGAATGCGATCTATTTGGTGAGCAGGCCGTTTTGTGCGGGGGCTTTATGGAGACCATGGAAGCCGCCTTTGAAACACTCGTTGAGGCCGGGCACACCCCGGAGATGGCGTTCTTTGAAACCTGTTTTGAAGCCCGCATGATTTTGGAACTCTGGATGAAGTATGGCCCGGTGGGGATGGCCGGCCGCATCAGTCCCACGGCTTTTTACGGAGGCATCTCACGCGCTCCTCGGATCGTGCCCGACTCCACCAAAAAAGAGATGCGAAAAATTTTCTCGGAAATTCGCGAAGGACAATTCTGCAAAGAATGGATGGAGGAGGTCCGCCAGGGAATGCCCAAGCTTGCCGCCGAGAAATCTCGTCTTAAGGAATCTCTTTTGCAAAAGACGTGGGAAAAACTTTCCCCCAAGATTAATTAGTCGGCAGCGTTTTGTAACAGCGCCCTATTGAGGAAATCGCGATTTCCCCCACGGGTCACGTGACTGTATACCGAGAGCGGATTGGTTACCGACGGATCGTACATCAGGCCGTGCAACACGCCGGCGATCTTCCATTTTCCGTCCTGCCACACTAAAGCGGGGCCCCCTGAATCTCCGGAGCAAGTTTCGGCACGATTGGCGGGGCCGGAGATTCTCATCCCGCTTTCTCTTGGGCGCGACCAGAGCAGTTCAAGATAATCACGCATGCGAAAAATGGGGTTGGTCCCAGTTGCCCTTTGGCGGCAACCGTATCCGATCATCGTGATAGGAGTTCCCAGCGTCACCGCGCCGGCCAATTCCAGAGGCGTAGTATTTAATCTCAAGGCAAGAGACTCCTCAAAATAAAGAACCCCAATGTCTTGGTAATCTAGTTTTATTCCAGGCCCCCACTTCACGCGCCGGGCGGCTGCAATTCTAGCGCCTCCAATGATTACCACGGGATGCTCTTCGACTAGGCAGTGGGAGGCGGTCAGCACGATACGCTCGGTAACCAAAGTCCCTGTGCAAAGGTTTGGCCCCAGTAATGGCAACACCTGAGGAAAGTCTTTTGTCGTTTTCACGTTTTCGCGGCTCGGCTCTACCAAGGTACCAATCACCTCATCTTGGGCACAGGAGACCAGCAGAACGAGTGCCAAAAGTAGAAAGAAAAAGTTCATCCCTTTTCTTCGGGAAGGTTGGCTTCTCGCCAAGCTTTAATTCCGCCGTCCATGGAAATCACGTTGGTGTAACCCATTTTCTGAAGGCTCTCTGCCGCAAGAGCGGATCGAAATCCTCCTCCACAATAAAGAACAACCATTTTATTTTTTTCAGGAATAAGCGTCTCAATATCGCGTTCGATCACACCCTTACCGATGTGGACAGATCCCTTAGCCCGACCCGCACGCCATTCATCATCTTCACGCACGTCGACAAAAGCGAAGGGTGTCCCCTCGGTAAGTAAATTGAGAACATCGTTTACGCGGCATTCGCGAACGTTCTTTTTTGCCTCGGATACCAAGTTTTGGAAACCATTCGTGTGTTTCATTGCTGCCTCATTAAAAAAATGAAGATTATTCTACTCAGTTTTCACTCCGCCGGCAAAATCACCGGCCACCGGCGCGAACGATAAGCGTTTGTTTGCAATTGGCCACTCCCCGTCGGCTAGTAACAATACCGTAGATAGTATGTTTCCCCGGTTTTTCATCCACTACTTTGGATCGCAAAACGGTGGGGAAATCCACAGCAGCCCCATCCAACTGAGCCGAAGTTACGTTTCCACTAGTGTGCATGGAGAGAATTACCGATTCCCCAACAAACGCGGTTGCGGGGCTAATTTCAATCTCACAGCTGATGTCGGGATCATTTTCGCCAACTACCACAGGAGAAGAGGTCGGAGGCACGGTCGGCGTGACAGGCGCTGGCTCCACTGGAGTTGGAACTACCTTCGGTTTTTGGATTGTGGGCGAGAGCTCCGGTTTTGGTGACGCCATTACCTCCGGACCTGGTTTCGCCGGTCGGGGTCGGGGGGTAGCGGGTTCTAGCGCTTTCGGTAGAACGAGGTCGATCGGGACAATTTCTTTTTCTCCACCGTCCAGTAAGGAATGGCCCTCAGGCCAATCCCAGGGGCCGTCCTCGGCCAAATAAGTGCCGGATTTCTCGTTTTGACGGTAGATCCGAGGTCGGGTCCGTGGCATTAACGGGACCCAATTTAGTTTTTCTCCCAACCGGTACCAGACCGTTCCCCAAAGCCTTTTTTTTCCTAACCGGTAACCCAAAACTACGGAACCAACAACAATCGCATCGTCGTGGTCGTGGGTGACCCAAAAGATCATCCGAGTCCCCGTAGTGTCTGGTTCTGAGCAGACGTATAGATTTACCGTCTTGCGATTTTTCAACGACACTACCTCGTGAACTTTTCTGGCGTCGTTCCATTGGTAATAAACCGTATTTCCCTCAGCGGCATTTGCCGAGGGGCTCACGAAAAAAGCGAGTATGCCCAACCCTAACAGAACTCTCTTCATCTTGAAGCTCTCCTAACAACGTAATGGTCTTTAGGGAGCTAGCCTATCCGGGGATTTTTTGCAGCAGGAAAGTCAAAATGTCCCCAACAGGAATCGAACCTGTAATTAGGGATTAGGAATCCCTTGTTATATCCATTTAACTATGGGGACTTGAAGCGCTCCGATGCTAGCGACAGCCTCTGGGAATGCCAACCCTCTTTTGTTCGCACAATTGAAATGGTGTTCGAAAACCCGGCCGGATTACTAAATTGAATCCAAGAGATGCGTATTCTTTCTGGATTCTCTCGTAGGGGTGATTCTCCAACAAAGTCACGAATACCAACCTCTCCCAAATGTGTTTTTCGCACTGGTTTTGATCATCACAATTGAGGCTAGGAGCGAATTCCCGTGACGGAGTCAGCACTTATTAGGGGAAAACGGGTTTCCTCCCCCTTTTTTTGAGCGCCGTCTAAGTTTTAGTAGGGCTAACCCGTTAAGCTTTTAGATAGATCCCAATTGTGAAGGGAAGGTGTCAAAAACTACGTCGCCTGCACCCCCTTTTTGCACCCGTCAAAGATCTTTTCGTTTCCCTATTTAAACTCAAGACAATCCAGTGGTTACGGAGAAGCCCGCTCTTGGGCCTTTGCCTTGCAATTTGTAGCTAAGACTCCGGTACATGACAGGATTTGTTTAAAGCGGGAAACGACCGGCTCTCGCGGGGCATAGGGGCAAGTAGATATATGAAGTGGTACGTAGGCTGTGTTTCAGCGATTTTGTCGATGTGTGTGCTCGTTGGATGTGGTCTTAAAACCCAATCCGGCAGCGGGAGTGGCGTCAACGAAGGACTCGTAGACGGTGCTAACGAGCCCTCCATCGTGATGGTTTCCCTACCTAACGGTTCGGGAATCTGCTCGGGAAATTTAGTTAGCCTGCGCGCCGTACTTACGGCGGGTCACTGTGTGAAGGACCTTAACGGCCGCTTCAGCATCCGGACCGATAAAGGGGTTTTTAGCACCTACAACTACGAAATCCACGATGGTTCGGATGTGGGCACGGTTACCGACCAAAACGATATTGCCATCCTCCTTTTTGACACCGATATCACCGATTCCAAAAACATCCTCCCCATCGCAAGCCGCGTAGCTACGGGAGAGCGTTTCAAGATGGTCGGTTATGGGTGCCAATACATTGATACTCGCTCTGGCTCAGGCATTCGCCGGGCTCTTACTACTTCGCTCTACTCCACTGACGATGGCGGCTTTTTATCCGTAAAAGAAGACTACGCCCTAGCGACTCGCGGAATCGCCTCAGCTCGCGGAGTAACGGCTGGCGGAACGTGCTTCGGTGATTCTGGCGGCGCTGGTTTGGTTCAGGAAAATGGAGCCTGGGCTCTAGCCGGTGACGTGCATGCTGGTGGCCGCGATGGAGATTCTGAAATATCGCTCTTCACCAACCTTACTCGCAGCGACAACAATCGTTGGATGCGGTCGGTAAACAGCACCTACAAACTGGGTATGCTTTTTAACTAATCCCGATTCCGGAGTGCAATGGGCGAATGCCGGTCGGTATGGTTTAGGTTTCAGGCAGAAGAGTTGGCCCCCTCCTTGCTGAGCTGCTGGGAGTGAATGCAGATTTTTTTTTGATCTTAGTGTCCCTAGGCTGGGCGTCGTCATTCCTTACGGCGACGCCCGCCCCCCCCTCCTCCCTTTCCCTCAGATCTGGATTCAACGAAACCATTCGAGTGCCCAAACTCAGTCGTGCCGCGGTTGGCGATGAAAAGGTAGTTCGTGTGCGCGCACTTCCCCCTGACGTTTTACTCATCACGGCGAGAAAGCCAGGCAAGACCATGGTGCGTGCTTGGGGAGCCAACGGTGAGGTGGTCTACCCGGTGGAAGTCCTCGCAATTGAAAATGTGGACTCTGTTCGCACCGATGGCGACAGCGATGTCATTCGCATCGCGCTCGAATTTATCGAAGTGAGTGGTGCGGTTGGAGAGTCTTTGGGAATCCGCTGGCCGGACGCCTTTCATTTTTCAGGCGGAGCTGGATTTCAAGGAGACGGGTCAAGTTCGGGGCTAAACTACAGCGCCTCGATAACTTCGGGGAAAGGGTTGTTAGGCACCCTGGTCCGTCGTGGTCTTGCCAAAATCTTAGCGCGCCCCGAGCTCTTTGTTCGCACCGGGGAAGAGGCTAGCTTTCATTCCGGGGGGGAATACCCCGTGGCCTACTCAACGGCGTCTCAAGGATCTTTTCATCGCAGAGTGGATTGGAAACCCTATGGGCTTACCATTAAAGTTCGCCCGCGAAGCACCGATCAGCTACATATCCAGTCCGACGTAGCTTTGGAACTCTCTGAACTCAATCATGCCAATGGGACAGAGGGAATTCCCTCTCTCACCCGAAGAAAACTGGATACCAAAACCAATTCTCTGGATGGGGAGACGATAATTTTGTCGGGACTCCTCAGACAGTCCCAGGGAAAAGGGAACGAGGGCACTCCATTGCTTTCTGATCTTCCCCTAATCGGCAGCCTTTTTGGCCAACGCACTAAAAGCAGCGAGGAGAGTGAACTTTTTATGACGGTGACCTACACCTTCACTACCCGAGAAAAAAACCGTCAGAAATTACAAGATTGGCAAAGCCGGGTCGCACAGCGGGAGGTTAATTGAAATTAACTCTGGAGCAGCAATTCCTTGGTCCCGCGCAAAATCTCCTCCCGTTGTTCCAGCAGCCTAAAGTGACTGACATTCTCATCAACGGAGTCCATTCCGTTTTTGTAGAATGTGAGGGAAAGCTCTCTCCTTTCCCCAATCCCTTTACCTCTCGCCAGGAGTTAAACGACTTCATTGAGCGCCTTTTGGTCCCCTTGGGGAGGCGCACCGACGCCGCACGCCCCTATCTTGATGGCCGCCTAGCCGACGGCAGTCGCCTTCATATCATCTTGCCCCCTTTGGCGGCCGAAGGGCCGCTGATCAGCATTCGCAAAGGGAGTTTAGACGCCTCTGAGCACCGAAACGCCTTTGGAGCGAACGACTGGATAGTTTGGCTTGAGCAGAAGCTTCGGGAGAGAAAAAATATACTCCTATGCGGGGGGACTGGTTCGGGAAAGACCACCTTGGCCGCTTTGCTGCTCCAATCCCTTCCCCCTGAGGAACGCCTCCTTATCATTGAAGAGGCGCTGGAGCTTAGAGTGAACCATCCCCATGCCCTTCACCTGGAGGCCCGGCCCCCGTCTCCTGACGGCTTAGGAGAGGTGTCCGTTCGAACGCTCTTAAAAAATGCGCTCAGGATGCGACCCGACCGGATTATTTTGGGGGAGTGCCGAGGGGCGGAAGCTTTTGAGCTTATTCAAGCCTGGAACACCGGGCACGCCGGGTCCCTGTCCACCATTCACGCCCGTAGTGCCTTGGACGGCCTAAGGCGGTTAGAGTCCTTAGCCCTACTGAGCGGGGTTCCCCTTTCTGGTTCCACACTCAAGGAATGGGTGGCCCATGCGGTGGACGTGGTGGTCTATCTAGAGAAAGAGGGCGATAAGCGAAAGATACGGGAAATATTTGAAATTCAGGGGCTTGAAGGGGATGTCTACCGGGTACTCCCCAAATTGCGTCTTGCCTCCAGGTCGAGACTATGCGAAGTTCCCTCTCTTTAAATTAGTACGTGAGGATCTAGGCATGAAAGAAGGAATCCACCCCGATTATCTGGCAACGACTATCCGCTGTCATTGCGGTAACGAAATCCAGACGCGCGCCACGAAAAAGGACATCCGGGTGGAAATCTGCTCGGCTTGCCACCCTTTGTTCACCGGCAAACAGAAGGTCATGGACACTGAAGGTCGCATTGACCGGTTCATGAAAAAATATGGAAATAAGCGCAGTTATTAAACTTCGCCTTACCTCCGTACTTCTAAATGTTTAAGAAATTGGATGTGGTCGAGTCGCTCTTTGAAGACATGGAGTCGCGACTTACCTCACCTGACATCGTTGGCAACGCCACAGTCTTCCAGAAATTAAGCAAAGAACATGCGGCACTAATTCCGTTGGTTACGACCTACCGCGAATTTAAACGCCTCAATCGGCAACGCCTAGAAAACCTCGAGATGATCGAGACGGAAACGGGCGAGCTAAAGGAGATCGCGCTTGCCGAAAATGAAGATTTAGCCAAAGCGATCACTCAAAAAGAGCGAGAACTGCGTGTTCTTGTTCTTCCTAAAGATCCCAACGACGAACGCAATATCATCTTAGAGATTCGAGCCGGCGCTGGCGGCGATGAAGCCGGCATTTTCGCAGGCGATCTCTACCGCATGTACACCCGCTTCTCAGAACGCCAAGGGTGGAAAGTCGAGCCCATGAGCATTCAGACGAATGATGTGGGTGGCTTCAAAGAGATCATTTGTATGATCACGGGCAACAAAGTTTATAGCCGCCTTAAGTACGAGAGCGGCGTTCATCGCGTACAGAGAGTTCCTAAAACGGAAACTCAAGGACGAATTCATACCAGCACTGTGACCGTCGCCGTGCTTCCCGAAGCCGATGAAGTTGAAGTCCACATTGATCCCAACGATCTTCGCATTGACGTTTTTCGTAGCTCAGGTCCTGGCGGACAGAGCGTAAACACCACCGATTCTGCAGTTCGAGTGACCCATAATCCCACAGGACTTGTGGTGATTTGCCGAGATGAAAAGTCTCAGCATAAAAACAAGGCCAAGGCTCTCAAAGTTTTGGCCTCACGACTACTCGAAGCCAAACAGAACGAACAGCACAATAGAATTGCCGCTGATCGTTTAAGCCAAGTGGGCTCCGGGGATCGCAGCGAAAAGATTCGTACGTACAATTTCCCCCAAGGCCGGGTGACCGATCACCGCATCGGGGTTACCATCCATACCGTGGATGCCTTTATGGGCGGCGATATCGAAGTCTTGATAGGCCAGCTCTCAGCCCATTACGAAGCGGAAGCCCTAAAAGCCCATTCCGAGTCATGACCCTTTCCCAAATCATTCAGCGGGGTAAACAAACCCTAGAGGCTTCTACGGCCTCTTTCGGCGACGCCACCGATCACATGACCCAGATTGCGGAATTGGCACTCGGGCTAAAAAGAGACCAAATCTATCTTCATTGGGAAGAGCCCCTTTCAGAAAATGACAGCCAAAAAATTTCCAACCTTTTGCAAAAACGACTTAGCGGTCATCCGCTGCAGTACCTTGCGGGCGTTTCCGGTTTCTGGCGCTCGTCGTTTTTCGTCGGCCCCGGAGTTTTAATACCTCGTCCTGAAACGGAACTTCTCATAGAGACCGTACTTCGAGATTCAGGCAATGTGCGGCAAAAAATTGCAGAGCTCGGCGCAGGCAGCGGTAACATCGGAATTTCGGTACTGATTGAAAGACCTGATTGGGAATGGTGGGCCTTTGAGAAGAACCCTGAAAGCTTTCCCTACGCAAAGAAAAACAGAGAGGCTCTGCTTCCGTCTTCTGCGGCCTATTATTTGGAGTTGGGTGATTTTTTCGAAAAGGCACCTAAATACGGACCGTTTGATTGGATCGTCACCAATCCTCCATACGTTCCGTCTCACTCTATATTGGAATTGAGTGCCGAAGTACGTCATGAACCGCGCTTTGCCTTAGATGGCGGTACAGATGGCTTTAGTGTAATCCAAATGTTAGCGAAATCGGCCCCACTTCTTGCCAAGACTGGTACCATTCTGATGGAAATTGCAGAGGACCAAGGAAATCGTGCTGCCAAGCTCCTCACTGACGAAGGGTTTGAAGCTGTTCAAGTACTTAAGGACCGTGCGGGACTTGACCGCGTGGTGTTAGCAAAAAAAGGGTAACTCATGGACGCATTACTCATCGAAGGCCCCACAAAACTTCATGGCACGGTCCGCATAAGCGGTTCAAAGAACACAGCGCTCCCTTTACTTTTTTCGTCCTTACTTTTTGATACTGAAGTTACCTTTTCCAACGTGCCGCGGCTTTGGGATATCGAAACGACCCTCAGCTTATTGAACGATATGGGAGCCAGTTCTCAGTGGAATAAAGAAGAGGGCATTGTCCGAATTGTTCCCAAAATTGAGCGGCGTGTTGCTTCGTACGAATGGGTTAAGAAAATGCGCGCAGGTATTTTGGCCCTCGGCCCCCTTGTAGCTAAATATGGCGAAGCGAAAGTTAGTTTGCCCGGTGGCTGCGCCATTGGTGCCCGACCCGTAAATTTCCATCTTGAAGCCCTGCAAAAAATGGGCGTCACCATTCAAGTGGAAGAAGGTTACATCCACGCCAAAGTAAAAAATCGGGTGCGAGGAGTAGAACTCGATTTTCCACAAGTGACAGTGACCGGAACTGAAAACCTGTTGATGGTGGCCGCTATGGCAGACGGCACTACGATCTTAAGAAACGCGGCGAAAGAGCCAGAGGTAATTTCTCTTGGGGAATTCTTGATTAAGGCAGGCGCCAATATTGCCGGCCTCGGCACTTCGGAAATCACCATCATCGGGAGCACCCTAAAAGCTCCTAAAGAACCCATGGAAATTCCGGCCGACAGGATTGAAACGGGAACTTGGATGGCAATCGCTGTAGCGACCCGAAGTCGACTTCGCCTTGAAAAGTGTCGACCCAGGGAACTCACTTCCGTAATTGAGGTTTTCGAAAAGATGGGCGTGCATTTCGAATGCGACGACGCCAGAGAGACGATGGAGATCATTCCTGCGGAGAAATACTCTCCCGTGGACGTCATTACCGAACCGTACCCTGGATTTCCCACCGACATGCAGGCGCAGCTTATGATCTGCCTAAGTCAGGCAGAGGGAATCAGCCACGTCTGTGAAACCATTTTTGAAAATAGGTTTATGCACGTAGATGAACTCACTCGCCTGGGGGCCAAAATCGAACTCGATGGAAACATGGCCGTCATTTACGGGCCACAGAAACTTAGCGGCGCTCCAGTGATGGCTACCGATCTACGGGCAAGTGCCTGTTTGGTGATTGCGGGCCTTTGTGCCCAGGGCGCGACAAAGATCAGTCGGATCTATCATCTCGATCGTGGTTACCAACGGTTGGAAGAAAAGCTTCGGCCCTTGGGTGCAAAGATTGAAAGATTTAAGGAATAACGGGCCCACTCACTTAGGGCTCTTAAACCCCGAGGCAAAATGATTTCTCAACGAAGTGAGGAATCTCAACTAAGGCATTTCACGCAGGTCCGCAAAGGAAACAACTAAGCATTGCAGCCACAAAGGGATTTACGCTGGTGGCGGAAAAATGCGCGGACCCTAAGCGCTACATAGATAGCCACCGCAAATAGCGAAATGACTGCGGCTACTCCTATCGTGGGGGCGTTGCCAACGTAAGAGGCATTTTGCGTAGTCCGCTTCTGTTAGTAGACGGGGCGGGTTTGCTTTCTAGGCGCTTGGAGTAATTCGACGAACTTGCTTTCTTGGACGTTTCGCGCAGCGGACGATTCGTCGTTTAGATATCAGTCTTCAATTTTAATTTATTTGACCGAACCACTTCGAAGGCTGAATTCTTGTGGCGTTCTTTTTTCTGCGATGATCGTTTTTATTTGACAGGGGAAAACTCCAAAAATCGGCAAGCGCGCCTTGCTCGTCTAGAGCCACGTTCCTTTCTTTTTAAATCGGCTCCGTGAGCGTCCTAAGGACGGTTTGATCCAACGTGTGGGACCGCCACCTAAAACGCCCCCGGCGCTTTCGGGTGAGCGAGTCCTTTACCAGACGATTCAGTTACGACACGGGACCTCGACAGTCTGGTCATACGATCTCGGCGATGTGTTTTTAGGGCCCCGTCCCAGGCACAAAATACTCGTCCACAGGATCGTCGCAGATGTCGCATGTTTTTCGTGTCTTGCGATCGATCTTTATCAAATTTAGTCCGTCTGGTGTCTTAAATCCTTCGTCAGGGAAAAATGTGGCTGCCTCTTTTACAAAATCTATCCATAGAGGGAGGGCTGCCGCGGCGCCGGTGAGACCCGCTTTTTCCGTTTCATCGTAACCAACCCACACGAGCACCAAAAGCGAAGATGAGAAGCCTACAAACCAAGCATCGTTCGCTTCGTTGGTGGTTCCCGTTTTTCCTGCAAAGTTTTCTAAGTGAATTCCCGAACCCATCGCGGCGCGCGCGGTACCATGATCGAAGACGCCTCTTAGAATATTGATCACTTGAAAAGTGGGGGCCGCATTAAGTGCAGAAATTCGCGTGACTGGAATTTCCGAAGAGGACGTCTTTCCAGCGATTTTTTTGGTGGCCCGAAGGGCGCAGTTCTGCCCCATTCCCGCCATGGTGAGGTAGGCCTCAGCCATTTCCAATGGAGTGACTTCAACCGCTCCCAGGCTCAATGAGGGCACCGCTTTTAAAGGAGTTCGTATCCCGGCAAGAGAGAGCGTTTCAATAATTGCCGGTAAACCTACTTTTTGCGCGATTCGGACGGTGGGCGTGTTTATAGAATGCTCAAGTGCCTCACGTGCCGTGACCTTGCCTTTAAATTCTTTTTCGTAGTTCTTTGGTTTCCAACTTTGGTTATCGTACTTCCACTCAAGAGGACCATCTTCAATCTCGGTGGCTGGATTGACCTCCCCTTTCAATCGATCGAATGCCGCTAGAAAAACGAAAGGCTTAAACAAGGATCCGGGCTGCCGTTTTCCTTGAAGGATACGATTAAATTGTGTGGCTCGGTAACTGTGCCCCCCTTGGAGTGCGACCACCGAGCAGTCTCGAACATCGATTGCCACCAGTCCGGACTGCAAATGGCGCCCCCTCTTTTCTCTCTCTGAAATAGAGGGGTAGCTCTTTTTTAGTCGCTGTAGGTTTTCATTGAGCAGGCGTGAAGAAAGGGACTGAAGGTAGGGGTTTAGCGTGGTGTAAACCACCATCGGCTCTTTATCTAACCTGTCCTTTACGTCAGCAGACATGCGCTCCAGAACAAAGTCGGTAAAGTAATCCACATCATGGAGATTGCGCTCGGCCGAAACCACGCCCATCGGCTCGGTAATGGCAAAGTCATACTCATCTTTTGAGATGAAATCGGCATCCGCCATCTTTTTAAGAACTAGATTTCGCCGTTTCAAAATTCGTTCTGGATAACGTTGAGGGTCCTGCGAATTGGGGGCTTGAATGATCGCCGCTAGGGTAGCGCTCTGGGCAAGCGAGATTTGTGTGATGGGTCGGCTAAAATAAAACTGCGCCCCTTCGGTCACCCCATGAATCTCATGAGTTCCCCACTGCCCCAAATAAACTTCGTTGAGGTAGGCTTCCAGTATCGCTTCCTTGCTATAACGGGACTCCATCACGAGTGCGTAAAACGCCTCTTTGAATTTTCGAAAAAGCGATTTGGTGCGGGAGAAGAAGAGGTTCTTCATTAATTGTTGCGTGAGGGTGCTTCCCCCTTCCACCCAGCGGCGCGCTCTGATGTCTTTCCACAACGCTCGTACCGTACTTCGAACGCTCACCCCGCTATGCTCCAAAAAATGGATATCTTCAATCGCCATCAAGGCAAGCCGCATGGAAGCGGGAATGTCGGAGAGGGGGTTGTAGCTCTGCGTGCGCATCCGTCCGCCAAAGTAGGAGCTAATTTTTTTGGGGACGCTTTGAACGGAAGGAACTTCGCTCTTATCGGAGCGCTTGGTGATTTTTGTCAGTTTCAGTAATCCGTCGACGTTCTCGAAGTCGAGCTGAAAGAGGGAGGGGTCCCAACGAAAATCAACCTCTTTAACCTCAGGCCGATAAAGAAGCGCCTGAGGAACGGGCTGGGTCTCCAATGAAAATTGACCTGGTTCGGGTATCTCTCCTGCCTTAACTTCCCGGTACCCCTGGTCGGCAAGTAACATCTTGAATTTGACTGGGGTAAAGGTCAGGCCAACGGTTAAATCGGGGTGAGAGGCTAAGAACCGGGTGGGTTGGGCGGTCTTGAGCTCCGCCATTTTCTCATCAATATTGCGTATCGCGTTAGTGAGATAGCCAATAGTGGCAATCCCCATAACGCCAAGCGAAACCAAAAAGGAAACAAGTAAGCCGAACAATAATCCTCTAAATCTTTTTTTTCGCATCTTGATGTAGAAGCCCTCTCTCGGGTAGCTTCTGTGACATGCGTTTAAAGGAACCCCAGGTAAAACACCTTTGCCAAAAGGTACTTCTCACCCTTCGGGCAAAGCAACTGATTATTCTCAAACGTTCGGAATCGGAGATCCTTGCCAGAATGGAAGCGATCTTCATTAAGGACCTCAAAGTCGAGGAAGAGATCGACCGCGAAGCCAAGCGATTGTTAGAGCAATACGCCGAGAAGGCTGGTGGCACTATCGATCGGCAGAAAATGTTTACTCTGATCAAACGGCAACTGGTCAAAGACCGCAACGCGGTAATCTGAGGTATCTATGATTTCAGAAGAGAAAATGATTCACATCGTCCATCTGATGATCGACGGCATTTACCATGACGACCTGGTGGACTACTCCAATGAGGACGAGGCCCTTAAAGAGGCCAAAAAGGTCTGTGTTCAGTGGGTAGCAGGAATCACTGCAGTCACCGATATCGTTAAAAAGCGAATCTCCAGTCAAAAGAACGCTCCGATGGAAAGTAGCCCCCAATGGGATATCCTTTTTAATAAATACACTGAAGAAGAGATGAAGAAGAAGGGCTTTTAGCCCTCTATTTGGGGCCAAACTCTGCCTTGGGACCCCCTAAAAAGGGTATTAAATCTCCTAAATTTCCCGTTTCCACACTCCCTATTATGACGTAACGTATCGCCATGTTAAAAGTATTGCTCTCCGCGTTGCTCCTTGGAACTAGTTCGCTCTCCTTTGCCGTTTCCATGAATTTTAACGGTAATTTTCGGGCAGAAACCGCTTTAATCACTAAACCGGATTTGGGTGCTAACAACATCAATGGGAACCGCTCTTATATGAGCGCCCGGGCCTTACTCAATCCCAATTTGCTGATTGATGACCATTTTAGCCTCAAAAGTCAGTGGTCACTGCTAGCCTCGCCAAACATTACCCCTGCCCCCAATTCATTGGGCATGGGCCAAGGCGGTTACATTTTTGGAGACGCGGGGACGTCGAGCCTCAATCTCTCTCGCGCTTGGTTGGAATGGACTTCCGATTACGGCGTGATGCGAGTCGGCCGAATGCCCTTTTCTTGGGCATATGGACTTCTCTGGGATGCTGGCGACAACATCTGGGATGACTTCCAGTCCACCATGGACCGCATTGAGTATCGTCTCTACTTAGGCCATTTGGTCGGCGGAGTGGCCTTTTCCAAGGGACGAAAGTCTTCTGTTATTGGTGATCGCAACGACTCCGCCTTTTATTCCCTCTTCGTACAATACGAAAACCCAGAATCCGATATTCAAGGCGGACTTCTCTATGAGAACCAATGGAGATCTCCTGGCCAAATGGCTGAGCTTTTGGGCACCACCGGTACGAGTAATCCTTATCAGACGCCAGGTAACCCTTATCCGCTTTCTGGGAAAACTTCCTACCCGCGCAACAATCACGTGGTCGATCTTTACCTAAAGAAGACTTTGGGGAGCTTCTCCATCGGGGGAGAGCTGGCGTGGCTCAACGGAAGCGCTGCAGACTACGCTGGCAACGGCGTTAACACTACGATGAGTGCGGTGGGCACCACCATCCGCGTGCAGTACGAGTCTCACTCCATTCATGCGTTTTTGGATTTCCTTTATGCCTCTGGTGACAATAATTTGGGCGCAAACCACATGAATGGTTTTGTTTTGCTTCACCGCAACAAACGGCCCGGTCTGATCTTAGGACGCGAGTTGCTGGGCTCTTACGCAGGAAGCGGAAACTCAGTAGGGCAAGGCAGCTGCGTGGCTTATGGAAACATGGGTAGTTTTTCCGGCTGTTACTATTTCCGGCCTGGATTCAAAGTGGATTGGTCTCCCTCCTGGTCGTCGGGATTTGAGGTTATCGTAGCCCGTAAGGCAGCTGTGCAAGCCGGGGAAGGCGCCAACCTGGGAACTGAAATTGATATCGGCACTGAGTATGCCGTCTATCAGAACTTTAATGTCGGAGTGAACCTGGGATATCTCATTGCTGGAGATGGGCTTAGAGTGCCAAGTCCAAGTGGCGTCTTTGGCCTGCGCATCATGGGTGGCGTGAAGTTCTAAATCCGGCGAGGTCCTAAATAGGAAAATCCATGAACGGCCTGTCTCTTTTTATAGCCGTCTTTTTTTTATTGGGAGAGTTAGCACAAGCCACCCCCGCAGAAACTCAGTACTCAGCAGCCTACGATTTTTCTGCACAGCTGAAATCAAATGAAATGGAGCTCGCCAAAGATCCTCTCGATCTTGAACTGCTCTTTAAAGTAGCCGACCTTCGCCTTCTTACCCAAGGGCATGCGGCAAGCCGGGAAATCCTTAGAAACTTTATTGCTCAAAATGAATTTGTAGCAAGTCGCGATCGCGTTCAACAGGCCGAAGAAAAATTGATCGCCACGCTCTCTCGCTTTCGGCTTGAAGAGGCGCAGTCGACTTTTCTTCGCGGAGAGATACAAAAAGAAAATGGGGATCGCACCTCAGCGCTAGCGCTTTTTACGCAAGCGCTCCGCCTTGAACCTGAAAATTTGGTGATTTTAAAAGAGAAGAATCTAACGGAGTTTGATCTGGAACTCTACCCGGCTTATTACACCAGCCTAACCTCAATTTTTACGCTGCTCCCGTTTCAAAAGCAATGGCGCCCCCAAATAGTGGAGGCACATTTTAAATTTAAAGCGTTCCCTAAGATTGTGGAGATTCTGGAAATGCGTTCTATTGGCCGAACGTCCAGGGAGGACCTTGCATTAGCGGCAGCTTATGTGGAAACGGGTAAATCAGAAAATGCCATCAGCTTATTTCGTTCTCTGGTTCCGCGCCTAAAGGAGCCAACCACGTTATTTTTGGCCCAGTTCTATTTAGGAAAAGCGTACACCGCGCTTGAGCATCCCAACCTGGCCAAGATCCATTTTCTAAGAAGCCAACGCTTAGCCCGCAATCTCCCCACCCACCGTTGGGACCCGTACGATCTTGAAGAAAAGCTCAAAGAGCTTCCTCAATGGCTAACTAAACTCGATCTAGAAATGCCGGCGGCAGAAGAGCCAAAAGACCACGGTCAGTAGAACTTTTTTTAAGCTGCCTTCTTACTAGGCCACTGAGAGGGATCAATGAGTCCTAATTCTAAAGAGGCGAAAGTGGCATATTCCTCTAACCCCAACGTAGTCTCTGCCGAATAAAAAGCTTCCGCAATATTGATGAACTGCGGGAGGCTGTTTACTCCAACTAGGACAACGTCGATGGCGGTAACCTTCTTAATGAAATCAATACTAGCCTCGAGGGATGAAATTTTATTCTTATTAAGGAAGGAATGAAAACGAAGCAGAGTGGGATGGAGCGGGGATAAAAATGAGGGCAGTTTTTCAAGAGGAGAAAGAAGTACCCCTTGCAGGAAGATCGACCGTACATGAATTTCAACATTACGAGCCTTTAACCTATCAAGAACACCGCACGCCAGAAACCTCTGATCTATTACGTTTGTGGGCAATTGGATGAGGTCAAATTGAAAACGCTCCAACATCGCTTCTGCCTGATGGGGATGATAGACAGAGGCCCCCACTTTCTCTACTAAGCCCTCTGCCTGAATTTTTTTTAGCGCCTCGAAGAGAAACTCGCCCTGCGAAGAAAGAAAAGCCTCGGTCTCATGGAGCAGAAATCCGTAGATTTTTTTCAAACCGAGTTTGGTCAATGAGGCCCCAATAGAGCCACGAAGAAAGTCATAGGCTGACTGAACTGACTTAATGTAAGGAATATTTGCAGACTTTGTTACGATCCGAAAAGGACCATGCGTAGGGAGAAGCGACCCCAATACCTCTTCGCCATTCCCATAGTTTGCAGCGGTATCTAACGTGGTGACCTTTTTTTCTTGGGCATAACGAAGAATTCGCCCAGCCTCATCCAGCGGAGTTTTTCCCTCGGAATTGGTAATTCCGTAAGGGATTCCAAACTGAACAGTGCCAATACCGAGGTCCTTTATGGTTTTTTTAGAGGAGATAGGCGTCACTTAATTTACCTAGGGCAGTAACCACATCATCAACGTCTTGGTCGCTCATGTCAGCAAAAATGGGAAGGCTAAGAATATTCTCATAAGCAGCTTCGGAGTTAGGACACAGACCCCGCTTAAAACCGAGCTTTTTTTCGTAGTAAGAATGCCAGTAAATGGGCTGATAATGGAGATTAGCTCCAATTCCTTCGGCTCGAAGTGCTTTTAAAAACTGGTCACGAGACACCGACCAGCAGGACGGGTCCAAACGGATAACGTAGAGGTGAAAGGCATGTTCAACCCCCACTCTCACCGATAAAGGAGCCAGGCCAGAAAATCCGACTAATTTTTCCGAATACTGCTTGGCGATATGCCGACGCCGTTCTAAAAACTGCGGTAGCCTAGATAACTGACTGCTTCCCAACGCACATTGGATGTCGCTGAGGCGGTAATTAAAACCCAGTTCGATCATATCGTAACTAAGAAGCCCTTTTTCATGACGCTCGCGGAACTCAGTAGTAATCCCGTGATTTCGAAACTGTTTCAGCCGCTTTGCAAGTTCTGGGTTTGAGGTGGAAACCATCCCCCCTTCCCCGGTAGTGATATGTTTTACGGGGTGGAAGCTAAAGGCGGTGAGATCGGCAAGCGAGCCAAGTTTTTTACCCTGATCGGTGCCACCTAAGCCATGGCAAGAGTCTGCCACGAGTGGAAGCTTATGCTTAGTGGCAATGGCGCTAAGTTTTTGGTAATTGCAAGGATGCCCGGCGTAGTCGACGACCAGAATTGCTTTGGTCCGTGAGTTAATTTTGCGTTCCACTTCGTCGCAGTCGATTAGGAGATCTGCAGGCGTGACGTCGCAAAAAACAGGTGTGCCACCGCAGTAAAGAATACAATTTGCACTGGCTGCAAAACTTAGTGCCGGAACGATCACTTCATCGCCGGGTTTGATACCTAGACTAAACATCGCTGCGTGAAGAGCCGCAGTGCCACTAGAAAAGGCAACCGAGTGAGAAGCACCCACCACAGTGGAAAATTTATCTTCAAACTCTCCTACGTGCGGTCCGGTCGTTAGCCAGTCGCCTCTTAGAACAGCCACCACTGAGGCGATATCGGATTCGGAAACCGACTGGCGGCCGTAGGGAAGCGTGGAGGAACGAACCGAAGTCCCCCCATCGATTGCTAAATCACCTTTTGGTTTTCTGGCTTGTGAGGGCATCTGTTTACCCGCGATGAGTCTTTGCGTTCTTTGCAGCATTGGCCGGGGCTTCCACAGACTCCAACACCAGATTCTTTAGATCATCTGGCGTTAGCCACCAGGTATTATTGTCGCTACTAAAATGCTCCCCTTCAGCCAATGTCTTAAATTCGGCTGGCTCACTTTTTTTCCAAAGGATCTGAGTGGGCTCGATGATGAAGCGATCTTCAAGTTCTTTGGTATTGCGGGCCTCATCCTCTGAAACGAGCATTTCATGAAGTTTTTCTCCCTGACGTATTCCCACAAAATCGATTTTGCAGTTAGGGGCAATTACCTTGGCAAGGTCCATTACCTTCATGCTCGGTATTTTAGGGACGAACACCTCGCCGCCCCGCATGGACACCAGGCAATCTAAAACAAAACGCACTCCCTGATCAAGATTTAACCAAAACCGCGTCATTCTTTCATCGGTAATGGTCACTGTTCCGGTTTCTCGTTGTTTTAAGAACACGGGAATGACACTACCGCGGCTACCCACGACGTTTCCATACCGTACGGAAGCGAAACGAGTAGGAGAAGTTCCCGCATAGGAGTTGCTCTGCGCCATCAGTTTCTCGCCGC
>JAYVQZ010000377.1:0-5149 GCA_043776735.1 Deltaproteobacteria bacterium
TCACGGCGGCCATTTGACCCACGGCTCTCCGGTCAATTTTTCAGGCCTTCTTTTTAAAGTGGCTGCCTACGGCGTTCGTCCCGACGATCAGCGGATCGACTACGAGGACGTTCTCAAACAAGCCAAAGAGCATCGCCCTAAGGTGATTATTGCGGGAGCGTCTGCGTATCCGCGCCAGATCGACTTTCCGAAATTTGCTGAAATTGCTAAAGAGGTTGGGGCGCTACTTTTTGTTGATATGGCGCACATCGCAGGCCTTGTGGCGGCGGGCGTTCATCCTTCTCCTGTGCCTCATGCTGATTTTGTCACCAGCACAACGCACAAAACGTTGCGTGGCCCACGGGGCGGTTTCATTCTGACTAAAGAGGCACACTTTAAGAAGGTGCAGAGCCGTATCTTTCCTGGAATTCAGGGCGGACCATTAATGCATATCATTGCGGCCAAAGCGATCTGCTTTAAGGAGGCCGCCACCGAAGAATTTCGCAACTACCAGAAAAAGGTGGTGACCAACTGCCAAACGCTGGCGGCAAGTCTTATCTTCCACGGTTTTAATCTGGTCAGCGGAGGCACGGACAATCATCTACTTCTCATCGATTTGCGTAACAAAAAAATGACGGGCAAAGACGCAGAAGCTCGCCTTGAAAAAGTGGGCCTTACGACGAATAAGAATACGGTTCCCTTTGAAACCGAAAGCCCGTTTGTCACCAGCGGCGTACGTATGGGAACCCCCGCGTTGACTACACGGGGAATGGGCGATGCCGAGATGAAATGGCTGGGCGACGCGATTGCCACGACTTTGACTGAAAATTCTGATGCTGCATTTGAGCGGGTGAGAAAAGAGGTGCGTGAGTTGTGCCTTAAATTCCCCCTGTACGAGGGATTATGACAGCCGCCCCGCGAAGATTGTCCCGTGCCGAAGCGCTCCAGATTCTCTATCAGCTTGACGTGAATCACACGCTTACTACGGATGCTGCCGTTTTCTATTTCGAAAAGAATTTTTCAAAAGAAGGAAAGTCGGTGGACGCCTTTACTCACCGCTTAGTGACCGGCGTCACCGAGAATCTTAAGGAGATCGATCCTCACGTAAAAGAGACACGGGCCAACTGGCGTCTGGAACGAATGGCAGTGATCGACCGAAATTTGCTACGTTTGGGCATCTTTGAGCTTCATTTTTGCGATGACATTCCAGCCACCGTCACCATCAATGAGATGGTGGAGCTGGCTAAACAATTTGGTGCGGCTGAAACTCCCGGGTTTATCAATGGCGTATTAGACGAGCTAAAGGCTAGGCTCGTGCGCCCGGCGAAAGTGCCATAATCCTTATGCGTGTAAGGAAAATTAATGAATCCCCGCAGTTCCCGGTCAAAGCTGGCCAATGGGACGCCCTATGGGTATTGATCAGCGAAAGAAAATCGCCTCGTCCCCTGGTTAGCCAAACGCTGCGCGATCTTGACTGGCGTCTTCAAGGACTTCTTTCTCGTTACCTACTCAATCCGATTTCCGAGGGTGACAGCCGGCTTACTTACATTCCCGTGGAACACCGCTTGGGGATTCGTTTTCTTGTCATCGATTCAGCAAAGAATTTAAGCAAAAAAAATCTTGATGCGGTTGCCAAAGGAATTGGCGCTAAGAAAATTCTTATTTGGCCCGAAGATCCTGCTCTCTCTAAATGGCTTGAAAAGCAGTGCGCTCAGTTGGGAAAAGAAACTACGGGTAAGGATAAGAGTGACCTAGACGAAATCGGGTGGGGCGAGGACGCGGGCCACCAGGAATTGAATATCGAATGACGGCCTATTCCTCCGGCGGGAATCGCATTGATACTGAGCTAGTTCTGATTGTTGCCGCTCAATTTCCCACTGTTACTGACGAAGACACCACACAATCCTTAGATGAATTAGAACGTTTGATTGAAACCCTGGGTGGAAAAGCCGCTGCGCGGATCTTACAACGACGTGAGAAACCGACCCCATCCCATTTTATCGGAGTAGGCAAGGCTGAGGAGATAGCTCTTCAGGTCAAAGAACTCGGCGTCGAGTTGGTGGCCTTCGATCACGAACTTTCAGGGACACAGCAAAAGAATTTGGAAACCGTTTTGTGTTGCCGAGTAATCGATCGTACTGGAGTTATTTTAGACATTTTTTCTAAGCATGCCCGCAGCAAAGAATCTAAAAACCAGGTGGAATTGGCTAGTCTTGAATACCTGTCCACTCATCTCACGCGCCGTTGGACGCACTTGGAACGGCAAAAGGGCGGAATCGGGATGAAGGGAGTGGGGGAAAAACAGATCGAACTCGATCGTCGGATGATTCGCCTGCGCATTTCGCGACTTAAAAAAGAGATCGAGAATATGGCCAGGGATCGCGCCACCCAAAGAGCCCACCGAGACAAGTTTTTGCGTGTGGCCATCGTTGGATATACCAATGCGGGAAAATCCACGTTAATGAACGCGCTCACATCAAGCGACGTTTATGTCGACGACCGGGTGTTTGCCACTTTGGATTCCACGGTGAGAGTGATCGATCCAAAGACCAGACCTGCCATTTTGCTGTCTGATACCGTGGGGTTTATTGATAAATTGCCTCATGCGTTGGTCGCCTCATTCCGTTCCACGCTCAAAGAGGTTCTGGAAGCCGATCTCTTGCTCCATATTGTGGATCTCTCTTCTCCTCACTACACCTCCCAAATGCAGGTGACCCGAGAGGTGCTAGAGGAGATTGGGGCTAAGGACAAGCCGTCAATGTTGGTTTTTAATAAGTCGGATCAAGTGAAAGAATTCTTTTTGCCTCGGATTTTAGAGCGAGGTTATTTGGATAGTCTTGTTATCTCCGCCTTCGATCCGAAGGATGCCAAACGGCTTCGCGATGCTATGTTTGCTTATTTCGAGCGTGACATGGTGGAACTTGAGGTCACGGTTCCTTATCAGGACACCTGGCTACAATCTCAACTCCACGAGCATGCCAAAGTGATTAAGACCGACTATCTGGATGGGGCGGCCCTTTTTCGAATCCGAATTACGAAATCTACGGCCAGCTGGCTGAAACTGTCAGAACGTACCGTGGCTAAGGAATAGCAGAGGTAACGATGAAAACTGATACGGTAAAAAATCTCACGATTTTCGTTCTTTCCGATGGCACCGGGGAGACCGCCGATCAGATGATCAAAGCGGCTCTGGTCCAATACGTGAGAGACGGCCTAAAGATCGTCCGGTATAAAAACGTCCGTTCAGAGAACCAGGTCTCTAGCATCTTTGAAGAGGCCCACACCCTTCGCGCGATCGTGGTTTACACCGTGGTTTCAGAAAATTTGCGTATTTTTATTGAAAGGCTCTCTGCCCAGTCGGGCGTTGCCTCAGTAGATCTTTTGGGGTCGCTGCTCAATCTTCTTTCGGTTCATCTTAAGAAGGATCCTCACTCGCAACCTGGTCTATTCCATCAGGTAAATGAGTATTATTTTAAGCGAATTGAAGCCATAGAATTTACGGTCAAACATGATGATGGCCGTTACACGGATAACCTCGGCATGGCCGATATCATCCTTGTTGGCCTATCGCGCACGAGCAAAACCCCGTTGAGCGTCTATCTTTCCTATAAGGGTTGGAAGGTGGCCAACGTTCCTTTGGTGAAAGACATTCCCCTTCCTCCACGGTTATTTGAAGTGGACCAGAGAAAGATCATTGGACTTACGATTGACCCGGAATCCTTGTCGAGAATTCGCCGGGAACGGTTGATTAAAATGGGCGAGGATGGCAACGGGGAATATGCGAACTTCGATAGGGTCGTGGAAGAGGTCGAATGGTGCAAGGATATCTTCCGTAAGAACCGCAAGTGGCCGGTCTTTGATGTGACCGAAAAGGCGTTGGAAGAGACTGCCGCTGAAGTGGAAAAGGTGATTCGCTCTAGCATCCCCGAAAAATTCGGAGCCAATCAGTAGCCGGTATTAGAAATTGATTCAATAGACAGCAGCCCGGCACGACTTTCGCCCTGCCGGGCTTCTATCCAGTTCTCCTCTCGGAGAACCTTGGGGGTAGGGGACGAGGCAAATCTAAACCAAAAACAACGTTCCACTCAGCTAAAGAAAAACTAACTCACGAACCGCATCTGCTTTTCTTTTGCCTAAACTTTTAAAGCCCACTCGTACTTTGATCTGCCTGCTGACCGGGTAACAATTGCAACGCAGATGCCACAAGATTGAGTGAGAAATAAAACCTGCGCACTTTCAGAGGGTGTTTTGAGATTGGTCGTGTACTAACTTTTGACGGCAGCATACGGGTAACGTGCATGATTTTTGAGGCTTTTTTGAGCGACACAATGGCTTAACAAACTGTCCAATCTTTGCACGCTTTGTTACTCTTAACCGTGCTCCCGGCTAGCTCGGACGATTGGGATTCGTTTTACTGATTTGTCACAAGCCGCAAAGGGGCGCGATGACAATCTCAGTCGAAGAAACCCTCGGAAGTCCTTGCTGTCGTGGACGATTGACACTCCCGGACCTTTTGGTCCGAGAGATCAGTGGAGACCCATGAAACTCACGCTTATATCAAAGACCGCTGAGGTTATTGGCGGCGTAGAGACCTATCTGCGAGATCTAATCCCAGCTTTGATGGGCGCCGGGCATGAGATTTCGGCTTGGTTTGAAGACGGGGCAAGGTCGTCTCCGTGGGGGAATGATATTCCCGTTTTTAACAATTTCGAGACTCTATCCGATTGGAAACCGGATCTTCTTTTTATCCACGGAGTGCGTTCGGCAAAATGGGAGAGCGAGTTGCTGAAAAGGTATCCCGCCGTCCTTTTTGCCCACAATTACGAAAGTACCTGTATTAGCGGATTAAAACGATGGACGTGGCCAGAGGTCTCCTCCTGCAAAAAAACGCTCGGCGCAGCGTGCCTGGCGCATTACCTGGTCAACGGCTGCGGAGGGCGAAACCCCATTACAATGCTCAGCGAGTATTCTCGTGGGGTGCAGCACCGGGACAATCTGCTGCGCTATCGTGCGGTACTAACCCATTCCCGTTGGATGCTCGAAGAATACAAACGTCACGTTGGCTCGGTCATTCCCGTTCATCAACTCCCTTTCCTAATAGACGAAAATACTTTGCCAGCAGCCCTGGGTTCTGCCCCCCAAAGCGTCTGGCGAATCGGTTTTTTGGGAA
>JAYVQZ010000378.1:0-20033 GCA_043776735.1 Deltaproteobacteria bacterium
TCTTAGATCAAAATTCCTGAATAATTTCAATCGTAAAAGAAAGGGATCTTTAGACCGTTACCAACGCAAGCGGACCGTTCAAATGGTGTCATACTTCGGCAAAGCCACATCGGTTGTTGCCGCCAAAAAGAGTTGGTCAACGATGAGGCCGAATTCCCCAGAGTTTCAAACGGTTTTACTTCTTCTTAGGATCAAAATCCCGTTTCAAGCCTGACCAGCACTTATAGTACTCGCGTTGTAGCCCAGGACTTTCCATGGCCCACTTCGACGGACGAAAAACGCGATTGGATTCGAACATAATGGCGAGCGTGTCCCCTTGATAGACCGGAGCCAGATCGCCGCTGGATGCTTTTTGATAGGTCTCTGCATCGGGACCATGCCCCGACATACAATTATGTAAGCTTGCTCCCCCTGGGGAAAACCCATCGGGCTTAGCGTCGTAGACCCCTTTCACGAGCCCCATAAACTCACTCATGATGTTGCGGTGATAGTACGGAGGCCGAAACGTATTCTGAGCGACCATCCACCTGGGCGGAAAGATCACAAAATCCACATTGGCGACACCACGGGTGTCAGTCGGTGAAGTGAGCACAGTAAAAATGGAGGGGTCAGGATGATCGTAGCTCACGGTGTTGATCGTATTAAATCGGCCAAGATCGTATCGATAGGGGGCATAGTTTCCATGCCAGGCGACCACATCGCACGGGGAGTGATCAAGTTCGGCGATCCAGAGTGCCCCCTGAAATTTTTGCACGATCTGAAACTTTCCGGTTCGCTGTTCGAAAGCGGCCAAGGGCGTTTCAAAATCTCGAGGATTGGCCAGACCATTGGCTCCAATGGGACCCAGATCAGGAAGTCGAAACGGAGCTCCATAATTTTCGGAGATATAACCGCGGCAGGCCTCTCCTGTTTTCTCTGACTCCACTTGAAAGCGAATTCCGCGTGGAATTACGCCACACCAACCTGGAGGAACGAAAAGCACACCCATTTCCGTCTTTAAAGTAATTGCCCCCTTTTCAGGGACGAAGAGCCATTCACCGTCGGCGCTATAAAAAAACCGATCGCCCATGGGCGCGTTAAAGGAATAGACGTAGGCTGTCGAGCCTACAAAGTCGGAGGGGGAACCGTTGGCCACCACTGGATAAAGGCCCGAGAGAAAGTCAGTGGGCTCTTTGGGCAGCGCCGGAGGATCCCACCTTAACTGATTGGGAGTCACCGGGCCGAGCGAGGCCAGGCCGTCAATGCTTTTATGAGTGAAGGGTTGAAATGGTAAGTGGACCACAGCGGGTTGAATTCGGTAGAGCCACGTCCTGCGATTCTCCCCTCGAGGTGCCGTGAATGCCGATCCGTTCAACTGTTCGGCGTAAAGTCCGTAGGAACATTGTTGTGGAGAGTTCTTTCCTCTTGGCAAAGCTCCAGCCAACGCCTCGGTTTCAAAAAAACTTCCGAATCCAGTTTGGTATTTCCGTTCTGTCGTCGACATGGGACCTCCCTAATCTCTATGAAAACCTACACTAAAGTGTTGTTATTGACTTGGAAATAAGCGGACTATAAGGCACTATGCACAAAACGTTTTAGTTAAGTTTTGATTCTGTCACGCTTCAGAGGGGACAATCACTGATGAATGCAACTCCATACCCGTTTGGGCTACTCCCTTTAGATATCTCTACCCATGGTGCGGGTATCGATCGGCTCATCGTATACATCCATGTTTTCATGGTGATGATTTTCGTTGGATGGGGAATCTACTTTCTTTACTGCCTTTTTCGATTTCGGGAAAGGCCTGGCCATACCGCGCAGTTGGACGAAAAATATTTTTCTTTACCTAAATACATTGAAGTAGGCGTAGTCCTCATTGAAGTCGTGCTTCTGGTGTTTTTCTCCTCGCCAGTGTGGGGGAAATATAAGAATGATTTCCCAGACCGCAAGGACGCCATTGTTATTAGGGTAGTTGCCGAACAATTTGCGTGGAATATCCACTACCCTGGCCGAGATGGAAAATTTGGAACTACCGACATCAAGAAGATGGACGGCACCAACCCTGTTGGCCTTGATCGTGACTCTGAGAATGGCAAAGACGATATCGTTACCATCAACCAGCTTCACATCCCTGTAAATAAGCCGGTGATCATCGACCTTATCTCTAAGGATGTGATTCACTCTTTCTCCTTACCCGTAGCTCGCGTTAAGCAAGACGTGATCCCCGGTATGGTGATTCCCATCCACTTTGAAACTAAGGAAACGGGTGAATTTGAAATTGCCTGCGCCCAGCTCTGCGGAAACAGCCACTATCGAATGAGGGGCTCCTTCATTGTTGAGACCCAAGAAAACTTTGATAAATGGATGGCCGAGCAAGTGAAGGAACTTACGGGCTCTACCGAACCTTCTGCTCCTGCAGAAGCCGCTTCTGCCAAGGTAGAAGATTCCACCCCTGAAGAAGAGCCGGCTGCCGGAAAAGGAAACGAGTAATGAGCACAGCTTCTCACGCACAAAGTCATGATGAAATGTTGAAGGAGACCATGGAGCATTGGGCTCATCAACCCTTCTGGCGCAAATACATTTTTTCGATCGATCATAAGGTCATCGGCATTCAATACGCCGTAACCGCGATGTTCTTCCTCTTGTTGGGTTTTGGAATGATGCTGCTCATGCGATGGCAGCTTGCCTATCCCAATCAGCCGCTTCCGTTGCTCGGCGGACTTCTTGGCGAGTCCTTGTTTCCAGGCGGTGTGATGTCACCGGATACCTATAATCAGTTGGGCGCCATGCACGGAACGATCATGGTCTTTTTGGGCGTTGTGCCCCTGAGTGTTGGTGGATTTGGTAACTACCTCCTCCCCATGCAAGTGGGCGCCCACGACATGGCTTTCCCCAAACTCAACATGATGAGCTACTGGGTCTACTTTGTGGGCGGCGTGATCATGTTGTTTAGCTTCATGGTTCCAGGAGGAGCGGCAGCAAGCGGATGGACCTCTTATCCTCCCCTTTCCGTCATTGCCAACAATGCTCAGAGCTACTGGCTGGTGGGCATGGTGTTTTTAATCACCTCATCGCTATTAGGATCTATTAATACGATCGTCACGGCAGTTCAGCTTAAAGTGAAGGGGCTTACCTTTATGCGTTGGCCGATTCTGGTCTGGTCGCAGGTGATCACGGCCTTCTTGCTGCTTCTGGCGTTTCCTCCGTTGGAAGCCGCTGGCGTGCTTCAATTGATGGATCGTATAGCTGGCACCAGCTTCTTCATGCCTAGTGGCTTGGTCATTAGCGGAGAAGCTTTGCAGGTTTCTGGCGGCGGTAACCCTGTCTTGTGGCAACATCTTTTTTGGTTCCTAGCCCATCCAGAAGTTTACGTTTTGATTCTTCCGGCCATCGGTATCGTGGGTGAGATCATTGCCACCAATTCGCGCAAACCACTCTACGGCTACCGCACCTTGGTCTACTCCATGCTCTTCTTGGGCTTCACCTCGTTTATCGTATGGGCGCATCACATGTTCATGACTGGTATGGGAACGACGCTGAGCTCCTTCTTTCAGGCGACAACGCTGATCATTTCTATACCGTCCATCATCGTGTTGACGACCTACCTGCTCTCTTTGTGGGGAGCCTCTCTGCGATATACTGTCCCCATGTTGTTTGCCTTGGCCTTCTTGCCGATGTTTGCCATCGGCGGATTAACCGGTCTGCCTCTGGGATTAACTGCCTCGGACATCCACTTGCATGACACCTATTACGTTATTGGCCATTTCCATTACGTAGTAGCTCCAGGAACTCTGTTCGCTTTGATGGCCGGCGTTTATCACTGGTATCCCAAGGTGACTGGCCGGATGTTTAACGAAACGCTAGGTAAGATCCACTTCTGGGGCTCTATTGTTTCTATCAACTTCATCTTCATGCCGATGTTGATGATGGGAATGATGGGAACTTCCCGCCGACTATATGATCAGACAGCTTACGCACACGGCGCGGTAGGACAGCCTTTCAACTTAGTAATGTCCTATGCCGCCTGGGCATTGGCTGTCTTCCAGATCCCTTTCCTCTACAATTTGATTGTAAGTCTTAAGAAGGGGAAAGTGGTTACGGAAGATAATCCTTGGGGCGGAACCACTTTGGAATGGGCAACCCCCACACCTCCTCCTCATGTAAATTTTCGGCACGCCGTTGAGGTCTACCGAGATCCTTACCAGTATTCGCCTAACCGCACCCTGTTGCCGCAATTCGTGAAGGAGTAACTATGTCAGCAGCTTTAATTCCTTACGTCGATCACGAGAATCCGGTTACTGGTGTTACTAACGCCAAGTTCGGAATCTGGTTGTTCTTGGCCTCAGAAGTGATGCTATTTGGAGCGCTCTTCTCGACCTACATCATTTTACGAACCGGTTCGACCACGTGGCCGCATGGTTACGAAGTGCTGAATATTCCTATGGGCACGCTAAACACAGCGCTCCTCATCACTTCGTCCATTACCATGGTAATGGCGTGGGCCTCTTTAAAGATGAAACAGTTTGGTAAATTCAAACTCTATCAAGCACTTACGATCCTGCTTTCGATCACCTTCTTGGTGATAAAATATTTCGAATACCAGGCAAAGTTTCATCACGGTTACTACCCAGCGACCAATACCTATTTTGCCATCTATTTCACGATGACAGGACTTCACGCCATTCACATTATTGGTGGCATCCTGGTAAATACTTATTTGCTCGGACCGGGAAGTAAAATGTGGGTCACCCAGCCAGAGCGATTTACCGGCCGCATCGAATGCTCGGGCCTTTATTGGCATTTTGTCGATTTGGTCTGGATTTTCCTGTTTCCCGTTTTGTACCTACTTTGAGTGGTACCTGAAAAAAGATCGGAGAACCTAATATGTCAGGCGATTCCCCAGAAGAGATTAAGAAACACGTAAAGCTCTACATTGGCGTTTTCATCGCCTTGCTTTTTCTCACCATGGTTACGGTGGGAGTTTCCTACATTCATTTACCCGTAGGAAAAGCGGTGGCTCTGGCTTTGTTTGTAGCCTCCATCAAAGCAAGTTTAGTGGCGCTTTTCTTCATGCATCTTTCCAACGAGCGGAAGATTATTTACGCCACGCTAGGTTTGACCGCGGTTTTGTTTGTTTTCGTAATGTCGATCTCTTTGTACCTCTAAAAGAGACGAAGGTGGTTTTATGGGCCTAAAAGCATTTCATGTAGCCTTTATTTTTATCGCAAACGTGCTGTGTCTGGGAATGGGGATCTGGTTTCTCAATGAAGCAGGAGAAACGGGAAACGCAACCTATACGATCCTGGGTGCGATCTCTATTACCGGACTTATTGGCCTTTTGATCTATGGCGCTTGGTTTCTTAAGAAGTGGAAGGGCCTAAGCTATTTTGTTTGGCTCATGGCTTTTGGTAGCCTTAGCCTACCCTGCAGCGCTTGGGCCTGCCCTGTTTGCCAAGGCAATCCTACCGACCCGATGATCATAGGGGCGAAGGCAGGAGTCCTTTTTCTAATGTCTGTAATCGTTAGCCTGCTTGCGGGGCTGGGCAGTATTTTTCTGGTTTGGCGCCGACGCGAAAAAGCGCTTACCGCCAATTAGTTTCATTTCCCAGTCTTTAGTTTGCACTACCTAGATTGCCTGAGTAACCTCAGGTTCGTTTATTCTTTCGTTCGTAAAAGCCTAAGAATACAGTAAAGATTTTTTGAACTTGGACAAACCTCTTCAAACTCAAAGTGCTTCGTTAGATCGAAAACCAGACGCGGGAACACATAAATTACGTGGAAGGGTCGAGGCTTTTCGATGAGAGAAATTTTCAGGTTCTGCACCAAACTTCTAAAACACTCTCCCTGGAACGCATCGAACATAAACAGCACTGTGACCTCTTGTGGAACACGAAATTTAGCAGCGTCAGCGCAAATGACTTCAATTTTTTTTGCTCGACCCTCTGATTTTCCTAAGAAGGCATTGATATTGTCTTGCGCGCTTTTGCAAAGGTCTTCAGCTAATTCCACTCCAATAATTCGATGAAACGGAAAGAAAGAGGCGGCAAATAAGGCTCTTCCTTTTCCGCAGCCCATGTCGAGAAATACGTCCGAAGGCTGAACCGGCATATGTTTAAAAATTCGCCTCAAAATCAGCCACGGTGTGGGGGCGTAAGGGAAGGAGACAGTGGAGTTTAGTTGGCGCAATCGCCTAAGCGGCACCCGTTTGCGAGTCTCAATTCCGTAATAAAAGTCGACCAAATAATCCGACACCAAGTTAAAGGCGCGAGTTACCCTAGGCAGACGAAAATTAGGTGTCAAATTTATGAACTTGACCAGCGCGTGAAGATTTTCCATTTGCTTTAATCGTGATCTTTTTTAATCGAGAATTTCGCAAAAAGTATCAATTTTTCTGCGCCTATACGACCGATTTAACCACATTGCTACTTAACCACTATGGGGAGACCTCTGTATGCAGGATTTTTTGGCGACGAGGAGCGGAAGTTCGGGATGGTTGAACCTGCGTCGGCGGAGAGACTTAAGATCCGACTGACTAATATGCATTCGTTCCCCCAGTGGGAGGAAAGCTCCCAAGACTCTGCTTCGGTAAGGCCGATACCCAATCGGGGAACAGACTCTACTCTTAGGGGTAAGTATAGGCTGGAAGATCGATCTTCACGAGGGTCTTAGACTTGTCGATAAGCTGAGTGATTCCATAAAGCGCAGTCTTCTGGGGATTCAGCTCCAGATCGTGTGAAGCAATATGGGCAAGAGGGTAATCTCCGGTGACCTGTGCCGTTCTCGGAGGATTGTTCTTTTCGTCATGAAGATAGACAATCGAAAGGCCATCGTAAGGATCGTAGGCGCCGATAATTGGGTACTGGTACCCGAGGATTAAAAGTTGCGACCCGTTGAGAGAATAGTAGTGGCAATGCTCGGCATCAGGCCCGGTATCCCAAACCAGTTGTTGTGTGGGATGGTCGGTTTGAATAAGGACCGACCGGATCTGCGCGTAGTAATAAACGTTAAGAACTTCGCCCTTCATCAAATCGGCATACGTCTTCGTCTCAATGGTGCAGTTTTCAATGTTTAGCAAAGAGACGGTAAGTTTGCGACCCGTAGACCCCATAGGCTCAGTGCGGTGTAAAACCATATTCGGATACACGTGCCCTTCACCAAGCTTGTATCCGGAATTAAGCGCGAAATTTAAACCACCACAAACTCGTTTGGCGCGAGCGGCTCCCACTGTGTAGCTCTGCACACGAAAATTCGCATTTCTAGTATCATCACTAACGACAGCACTATAAAGGTTCTGACGTTTCCCCCAAAACAGCGGACGTATCTTTCCGGAGTAGGCGCCGCGGTAGTCCCACCAATAGTGCATCGCCGCATCAAAAACCTGGTTCGTTCCTTGGGGAGCAAAGAAGCGCTCTGACGGGTCTTTTACTTTGGCGATCGGGGTCTCAAAGCGCGTCAGCACTGTCTTGGCGTTTGTATTGAAATTAGCGACGGTGAACTGATTGGCGCGATCTCGGTAGATAAATCGATTTGACTTCGGCAGAAAGAAACCATCTGCAGCACTGTTATCTAAGGGAAACGGATGAATGTTGGAAAAAAAACTGGGCAACTCTATCATGGGCTTGGGGCCTTCCCCGCCAGGTGCCCTACACTGCCCCTCTAAAAACTTGGACGGTTCAAAATTATTGGCAAAAACCGGCAACCACAGAACAGTCGCCAGAATGAGAGAGATGGCCTTCAATCTCATAGCTCCTCCACTGAACTCTCCACCGGGGTTGCCCAACGATAGCCGTCTTTTTCACTCACTAAGACTTCTGCTGGCAATCCCAAGATGCGGAGACGTTTTCTTAAAATGTGAACGTGATAGTAAATGAGTTTATCGTCTTTTTCAGCAAGATACTCGCGACCATAGATGCCTTTTACGATGAACGCTTTTTCTAAAAATCCCTTTTTGAGAAGCGTTAACAATAAACGATCTTGGGTAACCTTCGGATTAAGCCGCAGGGATTGGTTCTTGTGGAATACTTCGTAAAAATCGGTATCGCGTTTTACGAGTTGCACTGGCCCACTCCCCTTCTTCTCCTGAATTAGGGTTTGTAGCGCCTCAATTTGGGTTCGAATGGTTTGAAACTTCCCTCGCTCAAAAAGCTTTTCAAGTTCTCCCACTGCGATCTCGGCCCGAGGAAGGTCACCAGTATCAACATGGATCATCGCAAGGAGATTCATCGCGGAGAAATATGCGTACCATTCTCTTTTGCAGTCGATAGAAAGAATGACGCGAACCACAATATCTTTAGCCTCTTGGAGCTTACTTTCGCGGCGCAAAATTACTGCTCTCCAGATTTCGATGAGCGGGGAGAGCTGGGGATCTTCAACAGGGCCTATAGATTCGATTGCGGTGCGGCAGGAAAAAAGGTCGTCTTTCCTAAGGTAGTAGTCAGCCAGCATCATTTTTGATTTGGCGTGATAATTGGCGGCTTGGGAATCGCGAACAATACTTTCAAAAATTTGCCGCGACGACTCCATTTTTTCCGGGCCGGAAAAACTGTAAATAAAGCCAAGCGTATAAGCGATATGCGGGTCTTTCCGTTTTTGGTACAATTTCTCCAATTCACTTAAGTAAAACTTCAACTCGAAGTCTTTGCCCAACTCAAACAATGTACGAACAAACCAGCCAATGTATTCGGCGTGCTCTTTTTCCGGAGAAAAAGGCAAGCGATCGAAATACCTTCGAAAGATGTTGTATGCCTCAAGGACACGCCACGAACGGCAGTGTTCGCGGGCTTCCTCGAGAAGCGTTAATTGCTTTGCAGTCATTGTGGGGTGTGGAGATAAACGGCGACTCTATTAGAATACCACACCAAAAATTTACGTCCCAGTTTTTACAAGGTCATCAGACCATTCAAACAGGAGCCCCTTAATGAATACTAGACTCACCATGTTGTGGTTCGCAGTGTCGCTAGGAGTTTGTCAGAGTGGTTTTGCGACTGGATTCGATATTCTACAAACGGATCGTTTTGGAAATGAAATCAACGCCTCTCGTACGGTTTGTGGCGAAGATAAAATGACTCCCATGATCAAAGAGGATGAGGACTTTCAAACGTTTGGTCATCCTATCGGTCAGTACCGGGAAACGTCAGCCTTTGGCGGAGTGGCTCGCTGCACCGGAACATTGATTTCTCCCGACCTGTTTCTCACGGCGCGCCACTGCATCTCGGGCGGATGCGAGAACATTAAGGTTGCGTTTAACTTCCATGCCGAACGCTCGGAGCAAGAGGTATTCCAATGCGCGGAGGTGATTGAAAAAGGCGGTCAAAGCAATGAAGACGACTACCTCATTATCCGCCTAGAAGGAAAGCCAGGCGTACGCTGGGGCTACTACTCCCCCGCCTTGGAGCCCGTAAAAGAACAACAGAAGCTCATGATGATCCATCATCCCAAAGGCAAACCAATGCAGGTGTCCTGGGATGAATGCGCCGTTAAAGAAACCAAAGGAAACATGCTCCATCACCGATGTGATACGGAACCCGGCAGCTCCGGCTCAGGGATTCTTACCCAGGAGACCGAGAGCCAGGACGATGTCCGCATCGTTGGCGTTCACACCTTAGGCGGCTGTAAAAAAACGGGCGATAACAGCTCTAATAGCGGCCCGTCGATGAGCCATCTACTTACGCTGAGTTCTACGCTGTCATCGCTTGCAAAAAAATAGACTGTTTGAGAGCGGCGGCAGAAAGCCCCTCCGCCGGATCTTGTGCTATTTACAAAATCGCCCCGACTAACTAGGGTTGCGCCGTGTCGCAAACCATTAGTCGGGGCCTTTTTTTTCTGCTTTTCCTCTTCTTCTCCGCATTGGCGGGAGCCAATCCGTTAGAATGTCCCCTCTGTGGCATGTCCTTCAAAGCTACCGCAAAAACCAGCTTTTTGGCGACCCATGAGGCTAAGCCTCTTCCTCTCTGCTCGTTTGCTTGCGCCGTGAAACTCTTCGATCGAAAGAACGGCACCACTTTTCATGTTTTGGATTTTAGTTCCGGCAAACAGTTTTCCGCAGATAAGGCCTTTTTTCTAGTAAAGAGCAAAAACCTGCTGAAAGAACTCGAATTCGATATGCCTCCATCTGTGGTGGCATTTTTGGACGAAGCTCAAGCCCGGGCAAAACAAAAGACGTTGGGCGACGGTGAGGTAGTGCATGGTTGGAAAGCTCTTAAAAAAACTCTCGCTCCTTAGTCTCATTATTTTGGTCGCAGGCTGCCAGGTGAACCCTAAGTCGGGCCCTGCTCAACCGCTAGTGGAAGAGACCACCCCATCAACTCTGCTTCCCTTGCTATTCCATCCGCTTGGGAAAGAGTTGGGCGTTCGAAAAGCGGGTGAAAAATTTCAGGCGCTTCGAAATGACTCCGTTGTTCCTGGACTATTTCTCTTAAAATCCGGAAAAGTGATTCATGTCTCCAATCTCAATCTCCAGCCTGGAAAAGAGAATATCGTGGTCATAAACGCCGCTGACTTTGCACTCATCCCGCTGCCCGCCGAAAAGCTACTGCGGGTGGAGAGCAATATGCCCACGATGCCCGAAATGGGAGGCCCTTTTCCCGCAATACTCCTCAAGAAATCTGCGAGCGAGATCGAAGCTACGATCGACATCGCCCATGGCGGTTACTGGGACCTTCTTCTTGAGTTTGATGGCTTGCCAAAAGAATCAGTCCATATCGGAATCGATATCCCCAAGGGACGGGGAAAGTAGGTGAGGCGATTTCAGAAAAAATGGCTGGCTCCCTTTTCGCTTTTTGGACTCTCTCGTCTGGGATTTGCGGCGGCCTGTTGTATTGGAGGCTCCTCCAAAAGTTTCATTTCCTTACAACGCCTTCAAAAATACGAGGTCGGAACGTCACTGTCGTATAAAGAAGATTACGGGCGTTTTACTCCCACCGGTGATGTGGAGCCGGTTGAAACTCACCGAACCGTCTCAGTGTTGATCGGAGCTGGCGTAAGATTCCATCAGGACTGGCAAATGCAGATGACGGTGCCGTTACTCTCCCAGGCAAAATCGTATGGGGCTCGATCAGAGACGGCCTATGGGCTTGGCGACACTACTCTGGGTGTCGATTGGACAGTTTTAGAAGCCCTTTTTATCACTGACTGGTACCCCACAATCCGATTGCAGACCGGAGTAAAAATACCGTCAGGATCGGTTGAGGAAAAAACGGGGGGAGTCTGGCGGCCAGGAACAGGAAATGGATTGTGGGAGCCTTACGTTGGGATCGGTTTTGAAAAGTCGTTGGGTAAATTCAAACTTGGCATTCGGACGGGTTACACCACGCGAATGACCGCAACACGCGATCGGCTAGGAGATGTTTTCGAATTATCCGAATCTCTCTCTTTCAGCCCCTTACCACGTCTAGTCCTTGCTGTCGGCACAACTCAATCGTGGACCGGGAACTCGCAGGTGGGCGGGAAAACGATTGCCGGCTCCAGCGGGAATGCGATCTCTGTTTTTATGCAGCCAACCTTTTTTATAGACCGCTTTTGGTCCGTAGCAGTTTCTGCTGAATTTACCGTTCCCCAGGCAAGATGGAGTCATAATTCAGCGGCTTCTCAGTCCTACTCCGTAACCACGCGGTACGGCTTTTTTTAGCCTCTCTTTTACTTATCCTCCAATCTCCGTTAACCACCACTTTATGAGTAAGACGAAAAAATTACGGGTTCTAGTCACCGGCGGCCCCACCCGCGCCTATTTAGATGATTTCCGATTCCTCTCCAACCACAGCACCGGCGAGGTGGCTTTCCATATTTGCAACGGCCTGATTCGAAAAGGAATTGCAACTGCTTTGGTAGCCGGCCCCTGCGAAGCCCCATTCTCTACTCTAAAATTAAAAAAACATGTACCGGTGCAAACCCATCAGCAGATGCTCGCCGCTGTCTTAAAATTATGCAGTTCGTTTCGACCAGATTTCGTCATCTTCTCTGCTGCCGTTTTGGATTTTGAGCCAGAGAAGATTCTAAAGGGGAAGACTTCCTCGAAGAGTTCTTGGACGATTCGTCTGAAGCCAACAGCAAAGATCATCGACCAGGTGAAAAAGAAATTTCCTAAAATAAAGCGGGTAGGTTTTAAGTTAGAAGCCGGCCGAATGGACCCGAAGAAAGCCGCAGCTTTTGCGCAAGCCAAGGCTACCGACCAGGATCTATTCGCCTTATGCTTGAACTACCGCGCTGATATTAGTAACGGAATGCACCGAGCGCTGATTTGGGATCGCAATAGCAACCTCCTCGTGAATACGAAACGAGAAATCGCCGAACGGCTTATAAAAATAGTCTGTGCTTAATGTAAGGCCGATGGCTGAGTTACCGACCGATCTTGTCTATCCCTCTCGTAAGTTGCCAACTTATTGTAAAGAGTCTTTACGGTGATCCCCATTGCCTGTGCCGCTTTTGTCTTATTCCCTTTGAAATGGGAGAGCACCCGAATGATGTGGCTCTTTTCTATTTCGTCTAAAGAAAAAATGGAAAGCACCTCTTCTATCGCAGCAGTCTCGCGCTCTTGGGTGATGGGCGAAGGCAGTTCAGAAGGCGTCACATGCGGTCCATCAATTAAAATCTTGAACCGCTCAATGAGGTTTTGCAGTTCGCGGACATTTCCTGGCCAAGCGTAGCTTTCTAAGATCGCCATAGATTCCGGTGTCACCACCTTTTGAGGAACCCCATCGTCATCTTTTAAAAAGTGTTCAATCAATAACGGAATGTCATCTCGCCGTTTTCTCAATGGCAGAACTCGCAAGGTTACCGTATTGATACGGTAATAGAGATCTTCGCGAAACCTCCCCAAGCGAACTTGGCTTTCTAAATCCTTATTGGTGGCTGAAATCACACGAACGTCAACGTGAATGGGCTCTTGCCCGCCCACCCGACGGAACTCGCCTTCTTGGAGAAAGCGGAGCAGCTTTGATTGCGCCTCAAGCCCCATCTCTCCAATTTCATCGAGAAAAAGAGTTCCCTTGTCGGCAACTTCAACCAACCCTTGTTTCTGTGCGGTGGCACCGGTGAATGCGCCCTTTTCGTGGCCAAAAAGTTCGCTTAAAAGCAGTGTCTCTTGAATTGCGCCACAGTTGAGAGAGACCATTCTCGAGCGGGCTCTCTTCGAGTTGGCGTGAATATAATGGGCGATTAGCTCTTTGCCCGTTCCGCTTTCCCCTTGAATTAGAGCTGAGACTTCCGTTGGCGCGATTTTCGCTGCCATTTGAAGTAATTCTTGCATCAGCGCATTGCGCGTCAGCAAAGTCGGCGAATGCCTCGATAAATTTTTCATGGATGTAAACTCCCCCCACTGAAAAATTTATAGGGTACATGGCTCATAGCATCAACTCTTTTTATCGCTGGCCAGCCAAGCCAACGGCTTAGCCTGCCACCTATTTAGGAATTTTGAGTGTCTTCAATAGGTTAAGGGCGAATCATTCCGTTAACACTCCTCCAACGCAGCGACAGTCAGGTTTACCGAGGAGGCTCGAAACTCAAAATCCGACATCCGAAAGAGTAGGAGCATTTCTGGCTAGTCTTATTAAAATTCAGTAATCCACGCATGGTTTGACAGGGTTTACCCCCCCCCTTACTTTTACTCTTTGAGAGAGAAGGGGAATACCCGATGTCAGTAAGCTTTGAACAATTTGCGGAAACCAATATTCCGTTATTCGAAAATTTTCTCGCAGGCCACCTGGCGAAATTTCGAGGGACCTGTTCTCGTCAATTTGCCCCACTCATAGACGCCATGTCCTACAGCCTTGAAGGCGGAGGAAAGCGACTTCGGCCTCTCTTGCTCCTGGCCAGTTGCGAGGCCATCGGGATTAAACCTGAAGATGCCCTTCCCGCGGCCTGCGCTCTGGAGTTTATCCACACCTATTCATTAATTCACGATGATTTACCCGCCTTAGACGATGACGATACCCGCCGGGGAAAGCCCTCAAGCCATAAACGTTTTGGCGAAGCCGTGGCGATTCTTGCTGGCGATGCCCTGTTGACTGAAGCCTTCGGATTGATGACCTGCTTGCCTAAAGGGGGTCGTTTTAATCCGGCCCATAGCCTCAACGCCATGGAACTACTCATCCAATGTTCGGGCGTACGCGGCATGGTGGGCGGACAGCTTCTTGATGTCACAGCGGTCGATAATAACTTTACCCATCCTGAGGTGGAATTCATTCACATCCATAAAACGGGAGCTCTCATTTTATGTGCTGTACTCATGCCGACGCGCCTTGTCCCAATGGAAGAGAGCAAGATTCAAAGACTGAAACGTTTTGGTGAGACTCTCGGGCTCGCGTTCCAAATCTCAGACGACCTTCTGGACTCTGAGACTAGCTTTCGTTATTCCCGTGGCCCCCGCAAGAAACCAAAGCCAAGCTATGCTGACTTTATGACAGCAACGGAGATGAAAGAGCGACTTAATGGCCTAATTGACCATGCCGTTCAGGCTGTTTCCACAGAGGGATTTCGTGGTGAGTCGTTGGTAGGCATTGCCGAGTTTATTCGACATCGAAAAAACTAGTAAAAAACAGTATAAACGTGAGGCTCATGAGCTTATTGGAGAAAATTAATTCCCCAGCCGACTTGCGACGCTTGCCCAAAGAGAACTTGGAGCAGGTGGCAAAAGAAGTGCGCGAGCTCATTTTAAGCGTCGTTTCTGAAAAGGGAGGCCACTTAGCTTCCAATCTCGGCACGGTAGAGCTCGCCTTAGCGTTGCATTATGTCTTTGAAACTCCAAAAGATAAGCTGGTTTGGGACGTGGGGCACCAAGCCTACCCCCATAAGATTTTAACGGGCCGACGCGACCAGTTCCCTACGATCCGACAAAAAAACGGCCTTTCTGGTTTCACCAGTCGAGCAGAGAGTGAATTCGATCATTTTGGAGCTGGCCACGCCAGTACTTCGATTTCGGCCGCCTTAGGCATTTCCGAAGGCATGCGCCATAGCGGCTCCCCTCACATGGCAGTTGCCGTTATCGGTGACGGCTCGATGAGTGGCGGACTGGCCTTTGAAGCACTTAATAACGCAGGTCACATTCCGGCCAAAAATCTCGTGGTCATTCTCAACGACAATGACATGTCGATCGATCCCAGCGTGGGAGCTTTTTCCAAGTTCATCAATCACGCAGTGACCCATCCTGGTTACAACCGCCTGCGCAATGAGATTCGCGGATTCTTAAATGCTCTTGAAGGTCACGGCGTACCTGTCGGGGGCTGGGTTTCGCGCGCCCGTAAGAGTGTAAAAAACTTTTTTACTCCGGGAATTCTTTTTGAATGTTTCGGCTTTCGCTATGTTGGCCCTATCGACGGCCACGATCTCAATGCCCTTATAGAAACCCTTTCTTTCATCAAAAACGATGGCTGCGAAAATGGGCCGTACCTGGTTCATGCGCTGACCGTGAAGGGCAAAGGTTATCGTCTGGCAGAAGAGCTGCCGCTGAAATACCACGGAGTAAGTGCCTTTAAGATTGAACACGGGATTCAGGCTTCAACGGGACCAAAAAAAACGGCCTATCAAGATGTCTTTGCCGATACGCTTATCAAGCTGGCCCAAGAAGATCCTCGCATTATCGCCATTACGGCAGCGATGCCTAGCGGAACTGGGCTTAACAAGTTCCAGAAAGAATTCCCTAGCCGCTGCTACGACGTAGGGATTGCCGAAGCTCACGCTGTTCTTTTTGCCGCAGGTCTTGCCACCGAGGGTTATAGGCCGGTGGCTGGGATTTATTCAACGTTTTTGCAGCGGGCTTACGATCAGATTATTCACGACGTTGCCCTCAATAACCTTCCGGTCATCTTTGCCATGGATCGTGGAGGTCTCGTTGGAGCCGATGGCGCCACCCATCAAGGAATCTTTGACCTCAGCTATTTGCGCGCGATTCCCAATCTTCTCATCATGGCACCTAAAGATGAGAATGAACTCCAGCACATGATCAAGACCTGTATCGAATGTACCGATAGCCCTACAGCGTTGCGCTACCCTCGAGGCGAGGTGGTAGGCGTCGTCATGGACGCTGAACCCCACGTCCTACCCATTGGCAAAGGGGAGCTGCTCCAGGCAGATGATGAGAAATTGGATGTTCTTGTGATTGGAATTGGCCTTGCCGTGCAAACTGCGCTTGCGGCCGCCCCCAAACTCCGAGAAAAGGGTCTCCGGACGGGTGTCATCAACGCTCGCTTTGTAAAGCCACTCGACCGGGAGTTGCTCTCCTATTGGATGGAACGCAGCCGGTTGATCGTTACGATCGAGGAAAACACCATCTGTGGTGGTTTTGGTAGTGCCATCACTGAATTTGCTCAGCAAGAACGGCTACTCCGAGAGATTCTCACATTAGGAATTCCCGACATCTTCGTCGATCACGCTTCCCCTAAACAGCAACAGGAACTGTGCGGACTCGATACCAAAACGGTAGTGGCAAAGATCGTTGAGCGCGTCTGCTTAGTCGATGAGCTCATCCTTCCGCTAACATCAGGAATTCAAGATCCCCGGCCTGCTCTAAACTAGGCCAGCGGCTTTGCGCTATAGGCCTCGGCAACCCATGTTATGATTATCCGATGAATTTGCGTTGGCGAATAAGCGTATTAAAGTCTCGCCTGTTTCATTCTGCCTACATTTTTACCCATGCTCCGCTGGTCTTCAACAATTGGCTCTACTTCCTTGGAAGCCGGTTCACAAACAACCCAGGCATTTTGCGATTGCGAAATGGGCTGCGATTTAAGATCCGGCCGAAGACTTCAGACAGAGCAATGATTAGCGAAATGTTCATTCTAAAGACGTATGAAGATGAGGCTCTCGGATACCAGATCAATCCGGGGGACACGATCCTCGATGTCGGCGCCAATATCGGATCGTTTTCATTGCTTGCCGCCCACAAACAGGCAGGTCAAATATTTGCCATCGAGCCTGCAAAAGAGGTCTTCGAGTTACTACAGGAAAACATTCGACTCAACGGGCGTAAGAACATCTCACTCTTCAATCTCGCGCTCGATGCGGGCGAAGGGGTACGAGAGCTGCAACTGGGCGATGCGCAGGCTAGCTTCCATTGGAAGAGCCCCTTCGGCGCGGTGCAGATGGTGCCTACTCTTTCCTTGGGCATGTTTTTAGAGCGCAACCACGTGGCTCGAGTCGACTTTCTAAAAATGGACTGCGAGGGTTCAGAGTTTGATGTCCTCTTTAATTCCGACCGAGCCGTTCTTAGAAAAATTCACCGATTTGCCATCGAGTTTCATAATCTTTCGCCAGAAAAAAATGCGGACACGTTGAAGGAGGATCTGGAGGCCAAGGGGTTTTCCATCGATCTTTGCCGTGGGGAGTGGAACGGATTGATATTGGCACGCAACAAAAATTTCGAGCCCGATATGATGCCTGAGCCTCGGGCCGCGGGGTCCCTTTAAGGCTGATTTGTCACTAGTCCCGCCAGGGACGCGACGGCAATCTCAGGCGTGGGGAATGGGATCTTTCTATGAATGATCTTATTTTTCACTGATTGAGGTCCCCCGCTGTGCGGAGGGCTGTGGAGCGGCTCGTTTGGCTCAATAATAGGGGATGAAGCGCTCCTTGGGCTCTTCGAAGTGGTCGATGTTGCAGCCGATGACGGCCCAACCGAACACTCCTTTGCTTTGGTACTGGCCTTTAGAAAGGGAAATGGGAATCACGGACAGAACGCGATTAATGCCGTCTAAATTTCTTGCTCGAAAAATATCTACGCTGTTGGCGGTAAAGGACACGTTTAGCAACCGGGCAAAATACTCTTTAAGCCGTTCATCTTTGTAGGCCGCCACGTTAATCGGATGTTTGCCACCGTCCCCGTCGGTCACCATGGGACTTACCCACCGGCCAGTCGTTTTGTCGACCCCCGCCTGAACCCAAGTCAAAGGATGGGTAATAACGTTCATCCTCTCATCCACGATGTAGATGTAATTTCCTTTTCGATACGCCGATTCCAAATCCCGTTTGGTGTCGTAGGGAAACGTTGGAGTAGTGAGGTGATCTCTTAAGTGCAGATACTCAATGCTCATGACGTACACATTGGTTGCCGTACGGTAGGCAATGCCTAGCCCCGCACCTTTGTTCTTATCTTCCACTCCTTCTGGGGTGTAATGGCGAAGCAAACGACCATAAAGAATCTCTCCAGGTTTTAACTTAAGAGTGCTCTCCACCAACTCGGCGTCACAAAGGTTTTTCCTCAAGCAAAGGCTCAACGGCTGTGGCACGGGACTTACCTGGCCGCCATCGATTCCCAACGTCTGAGTTCCCGCTAAATCGCGGATGGAAATGGCGCTGTAAAAAGGCATGGGTTCCTGAATTACTGCGTGATTCTTGACGTCAAATCGGGTGAAATCGCCGGTCTGCGCCTGTGAGAAACGTTTTAGACTCTCAGCATTCTTGGGCAAGAGAGAGAGAAGCTGTATGTCCCTAGCTGCCTTCTCCAAAAGGTCTGAAAATCCGGTAGCGACTTCTAAGGCATTAAATCCCATGACGTTGTTTTGACGCTGGATAAATAAACTCTTTATCTTTTCGAGCTCTAGCCCCTGCTGATACCATTTAACAAAAAAGACGACCAAGAAGACGAGAGGCAAAAGAAGAACGACCCAACCCCACAGCATAGGCCGTAGGGAGGCATTTCCTTTTTGTCGCTTCTCCAGTACTCCTAACGGCATTGGAATTTGAGTCCTTTGGCCAAATAGTTCCATTCAGGCTAACCCTCCGGGCTGGCCCTTGTGCAACCGTCATACCAAGTGAGCGGCTCATTTGAAACGTGTCAGACTTGACCAACTTCTATTCCAGCGCGGGCTTTTTGCAAGCCGGGAACAGGCCCAAGCTTCCATTTTAGCTGGGGAAATCTGGACCGGCCAAACTAGGCTCGAAAAAGCGGGGATGCCGGTCGCTGAGGACATCGTCCTGGAGGTCAGGGGCAAAACGACACCGTTTGTGGGAAGAGCAGGGCAAAAATTACACCATGCCCTTGAAACCTTCGGGATCAAGATAATGGACAGCACGTGCCTAGACGTGGGGGCGTCGACAGGCGGCTTTACCGACTGCCTGCTACAAAACGGCGCTCGACACGTTTTTGCCGTGGATGTTGGCTACGGACAGATCGACTCCAACCTTCGAAAGAACCCCCGAGTGACGGTAATCGAGCGTTGCAACGCCCGTTACCTCACCCGAGACGAACTCCTGCCGCACAATGCCTTGGCCGAACGTATCTCTTTTTTGTGCATGGACGTTTCGTTCATCTCCTTAAAAAAGGTGGTCGAACCCCTTCGGCGGGCCTTTCCCGACATCACCACCTGGGTTCTGCTTTTTAAACCGCAGTTTGAGGTGGGACAAAAGCATCTAGGCAAAGGAGGAAAGGTTCGCAGTGAAGAGGCGGTCCTCGAAGCTCTCGTTGAGTTTGGAGAATGGATTACCAAGCTGGGACTTACGGAAAAACACAAGCCCTCCCCTTCCCCGCTGGCCGGGAAGAAGAGCGGTAATGTAGAATACTTACTCCATTATGAAGCCCTCTAATTTTTGCCACCGCATCGTATCCCTTTTCTTCACTCTCTTTTTTCTCTCCGCTTGCGCGGGGAGGAAGCCGATTCCAGGGAAAACAGAAACTCAACCGGAAGCACCCGCTGCGTCCACCACCGAAGCGCCAAAAACGAACGAGGTTCCTTTAGGGCCCCCCGCTTCAGAACGCCAACACGTGGCGCTGGCACTTGGTGGAGCCGGCGTAGCCAGTTTTGCCACGGTGGGATTGCTCAAGCGCTTTTTTGAGGAGGGAATCGTTGTTGATTACATAGTAACGACAGGATGGCCCACGTTGTTTGCGTTGGGCTATGGATTTCTAAAAAGCGTTCACGACCTCGAATGGTTTGCAATGCGGCTAAATGAGAAAGATTTTTTTAAAGCAGGAATCTTTGAGCGGTCCGATCCTAATTCTCAAGACAAACTTTCCGCGCTTATTGAGAACAGCTTTAAACAGCGCGACCTTTCCGAATCCTCGATTCCCCTCATTATCTCTGCGGCCAACACAGAGTTGGGCGAGCCAGTGCTTTACGAAAAAGGGG
>JAYVQZ010000379.1:0-5147 GCA_043776735.1 Deltaproteobacteria bacterium
GAAAGAAATGCCAGTAGTATGATGAGGGGATTGGCAAGAATGTGCCCTAATTGTTGGGGCCATGCGTTTTTCTCGGCGGCCAGTTCGTTGTGCCCGAAAACCCCAAGCCGCTTTTGGGCCTCGTCGATGAAAAGTCCGTCTGGACTAGTAATCATTTGCCGAATCACTCCGGAAACGTCTTTTTTTGCGGTCTCCAAATAGAAAACTGAATGCGCGAATCCTTTTTCCTGATGGCTCGATCGGGTATTGATTAATGCGCTGAGTCTGAATAGGTTTTTCTTTGACTGGTTAAACACCGGTAATCCCCCCTCCGCAAAGGTGCCACATTGCAACGTAGACCGTAGCCCAGGAGAAAAAAGCGAGGAACCAAAATCGAAGGGGCAAGAAGAGATCGCCTCTAGATCTCTCGGACCCTAGGTCCGGGAGTGTCAATCGGGTAGGCTGGCTTTTTTAAGTGTGTGAGTTGACTAAGGTGGCTGAGACTCCCAGGCCCCGAGGGCCTGAGAGATCAATTTGAATAGATTTTTCTAGTAAGCAGCGCCCACAGTGGCCGTTCGGCCATCTCTAAGGACGCCGATAATGGGAGCCGCACAGGGCCCGGGCAGGGCTTCATTTAAGAATATGAAGTTCTCTGCCAACAGGGAGCCGCTTAACTTTGCGAAGACCTCGGGTTTCACCAAGGTGCGAGCGCCTCTCTCGTACCTAACCCCAAAATCATCCGTAATTTCCCGAAAAGGTCCTTTATAGACTACCGAATGACGGTCGGGCGAGGGCTCCTCAATCGGTTTTAGGGCTGCGGTCACGGTTAGTTCGCGCATCTGGGCCCCATCAAATTGGAAAAGTGCGGATTGGCTTAGGTGCTGGAGCATGATTCCAAAAAAGCCGGCGTCCTTAAGCATCGCAATCAGCTCAACTTCGGTGGGGATGAACTCCACTAGAACTGCAGATTCTGGAAGGGCAGGAAGCTTTTTTGTTATTTCGCGATCGCTAACAAAAAGTTGAACGATCAGTTCGCCGTCCGGGCGAAGCACCCGTTTTACCTCGGAGAAGAGATGATTCATCTCGACCGTGTCGCGTTTGCTGTTGAGAGTTCCCCGAAGCCTGACTTCGTGGGCGCTGCAGTTTTCCAAGGGTATTTGACTGGGAATCCTGGTTCCCAAAAGATGCTCCCAACTGATTTGCACGGGTTCGGATAGGACTTTTGATTTTGCGGTAATCTTTCCGCGGGCATCGGTAGCTTTTTCAAGATCGGCTTCGACAATGTAGAACTCGACTAAATTTTCATCAGGATCGGTTACGCAAATCTTTGTTTGGCGTGCGTAACAAGATTCCACTCCCTGTAAGTATTGTGGATTCAGCCCGCTTTCCTGGGCATAATCGGCGAAAGTGCGGAGGACTTCGGCTCCGGCAACGCGAATTCCAAGATGGTTAACACGTTGTTGCCCATTCGTGCGCCCAGGCTCCAAAGAAAGCACCAAGGGCGGATCGGTAAGTTCAAACTTAGCGTAGTCGGCGAGATGTTTTGTGGGCTCCACTCCCAATAAGCGTTTATAGAAATCTACGCTCTTGCTGAGATCAGTAACGTTGAGAGAGAGATGAAACATTCTGTCTTGCGGTGTAAGGGGCATGTTTGTAGTTTCCTCTGTTTTTACAAAAAAATGGTCCAAATAGCCGTACTCGCCTAAACGTTTCTTTTACCTAATAGCAAAGGGTTCCCTGTGTGAGGGATATCATTGACTCCTTTCGGTGAACGCTCTTTTGAGGGGAAGAGAAAGCTTCGATCGACATCTCCGTTAAAGAAAGGCGGAGCTCAATCAGAAAATAGAATCCCATCAGCGGTGAGCCGTTGGTGTGGTACTGCTGTCTTTGTGAGTCGCTCAGCACGTCAGCCTGCTTCTCCGGGAAATACAGCTACAACGAAGTTTAACTTTATCTTGGGGGGCCGGGAAGCTCGTTTTCGGTCGCGCCGAGCCACGATCCCTACATTTAGGCGCCTAAATTGACTGAAGACCTTTTGGCGTCCCGCTTACAAGGCCCTGTCACTTTTATACAGTTAAAACACTGTAATGTTAATTACTTACCAATTTGTTTGGGTGGGGGTGTATTCCCGTTGAACACAGGGCAATTCCCCCGCCGTAGAGGTGGACTAGTGGATTCAAGGGGTTAGCCAACGGATCGGCCTTTGCAGTATCACTCAATCACTCCACCAGCGACACACAGCTAGATTCACAGCTTAGGGTTCCCTGGCAGTTCACCAATAAAAGGAGACCTATTCCATGTTTCGTAAAACACTTCCCCTTGTCGCTTTGGTCATTGCTCTTTCCAGCCTCAGCTCGTGCGGCAAAGTGACTGTGAAAAATCAGATCCAATCGGGTAAGCCCCAGCTCCAACTCAATAAATAAGAGGCCAACTTCCACTGCCTCATTCGATTTTCTGGAAACTGGCTAACTTCTCTCCCACTTTTTTAGCATCCATTACGGGATCGACATTATCGTCGAACCACCGCACCTTAAGATCCTTATCCAAAATAAAAGTCCATCGCTTGGAAAGATTGTGCCCTTCCATCTTAGCGCCATATTTTCCAATCACCGATGCATTGGGATCGGCGATGAGCGTGAAGGCCAAATTGTGATCCTTGTGGAACTTCGCCTGCTCTTCCACTGTGTCGGCACTAATGCCGTAAACCTCAGCGTTTTGATTACGAATCACTTTTATCGAATCTCGAAAGGCGCACGCTTGTTTGGTGCATCCCGGTGTCCCCGCTTTGGGATAAAAAAACAGGACCGTCCAGCCTTTCCCCTTGCGATCGGCCAGCTGAAAGGGTTTCCCGTCTTGGGTTTGGCTTTTAAAATCGGGAGCTGTTTCCCCTAGTTTAGGAGTGGCCGCATGGACAGAGAGTCCAAACAAGATCATGGCGGGTAAAAAAAACTTCATATTTGGATTCATAACATCTCCTTAAATTAGCTTTTTTATTTAATTGTTAATTGCAGGGGGAAACAAGCAATCTAGTTCCCCGAGTCGTTGGTAATTTAAATCGTCGTGTTTTGATTTTAAAAAACGCATCTGAATCAAATCACCGGTCGCATTTTTTCTCAGATCAAGATGAAATGAAATCCCATATTGCCCGTGAAGTTTTGATCCTGGCTTATCAATGAAATAGCTTGCCCAAAGTGAATCTCCGGCAAAGCCGCCATCAATGTCCACGAGGGGAAAGCGAGGAATGACAAACGTCTTTCCTCGGGCCAACTGGGCCAGGTCTGTGCCCCCGGATTTCACACTAGTTTGAGGGGTGAAAATAATTCGGCCACGGGTTTGGGTAATGCTGAAGGAGCATTCTTGACCTGACGGGGTTACCCCTCGGTATTCCTGATGGTAGAGTTTTTTTCCACCTAAGAAAGTATCTACGTCAGAATAGACTTCACGACCCAAAAAATAGGTTGGCCTTAATTCTTCCGATTGCGACAACGTACCAACAAAAATCACTGCCAGAATTACGCCTCTAAACACGACAACCATGACGTCCCCCTAAAAACAAAAGTGTCCTTTTGTTATATAGGCGCAGCAGAGGGAATCAAGTCGGAGGAGAAAAAAAACGGATCGACATATTGCGTTATAATTCGATGCGTCTCTCCGTTTTGGAACGGAAAAAAGCCCCATCGTAACCTTTTTATCCCCCTGAGACCTTAGTGTCTGGGGCACTGGTAGTCGCCTCGCGAAAGCTAGGCTGATCCGGGGAGACCCTCTCTTGGCTGAAGGGATCTTGTGGGCCTACGCTCCGCTGGATTTCTACCGGATTTTTAGTTCGTGAAATATGCTGGGGATTTCGTAGTTTCTCGCTCGCCTTAATCGCCTCGATGGGAATTGGATTTTCTACTGGTGTAGCCACTGGTGCTTTAGTTGGTTTCATTGATTTCATTCCTCCTATCGGAAATAGTTATGCACTCCCTGGGCCAATAAATCAGAGCGTATCAAAAGAGAAATCAACCGCCGAAGGGGTTCATAAAGACGCTAAGTCCCAAAGATATTGTATTGGAGAGGTTGGTATTGGAGCCCAGTACTTTGCCTAGGTTGGCTCCGGTGCCGGTGGAGACTTTTCCAAGGATAGTTTCTTTATACCAAAGAACTTTGTAATCGATATTAATGGAAATGACTCGCGAGAGGTGAATCTGCTGACCGATTCCTGCTGAGACGAGTAGGCTGGTCCCGGATTCTGTTTTTATAAGTCCAGCGCCACCGGAAAAATAGGCATCGAAGTAAAGAATCGCCGAACCTACCAGACTTAATTTTCCGTAAAGCACACTGGCTCGCGCTTCTGTACCGTAATAGCTCTTAGGCTCATTCGTATTGGCGGTAGTGTTAAGTTGGCTTTGCAAAGTCTTTAACGCACTGGAGGCGCTTACTGAGGTCGACCAGCCGACCAGATGGAGAGCAAAAAACTCCGAAAAATGAAAACCCAGGTTAGCACCAAAGGTGTACGTGGACAGAAAAGGATCTCCACTTAGATTCCCCGCTCCAATCCCCAATTCAATGCGCCTGCGTTTGGGATAGAGTCGATTTTGAACAACGCCCATCTCAGCTTCATTGCCTCGGGCCCAATACTTTTCCTTAATTTTTTGAACATCTACTTCTTCCGCGGAAGTTTCCACTTTAACGGCGGTGGGCTTTGCCGTGGAGGGTTTAGAGGCAGGAGAGATTTTTTCCGCATTTGCGGCAAATGTAAAAAAGGCGAGTAGCAGCAACAAGGAATTCACGTGAAAGAAATTCTATCATACCCATTCTTCGGTAGCCAAAGGGTCTAGGTTTGTCGATTCGATTGAGACTCCCGGACCTTTGGTCCGAGAAATCAAGGCAACATTGATCTCTCGTGCCGTTTGGCGGCGAGTCTCAGTCCTGTTGCCGCTTTCGAATGTCTAAAATGAGGGAGGATGGGCCCAGCGAAGCCGGTACACCCATGAATTGTCGCGCCGGATTACGTCAGAGAGCGACGCCTTAAGATTCATCGCCTGATTTCCCTTGGCACTAAGAATATTAAGAATAAGGGGTGATTTCATTCCTAGTCTGGGGATGTCGGAGCCATCCCGACAGACGAGATCGCATCCAGAGTCTGTCACGTTTTCTAATAGGCCGGAGATGATCGCGTTAAAATC
>JAYVQZ010000380.1:0-5134 GCA_043776735.1 Deltaproteobacteria bacterium
GTTTAACGGGCGCCACTATGTCCTCGAGCGGTCTTTCTTTGCTGACTTTTCCATGGTGAAAGCCTGGAAGGGCGATACGATGGGCAACCTCGTGTTTCGAGGAACCGCACGTAATTTTAATCCGATGATTGCCACAGCCAGTTACCACACCATTGCTGAAGTAGAGCATCTGGTACCCGCAGGCGAATTAGATCCCAATAACATTCATGTTCCCGGCATTTATGTAAAACGGATCTTCCAGGGGACTAATTATCAAAAGCGCATTGAAAAACGCACGGTAAGGCAGGGATAGGAATATGGCACTCACTCGTGAACAGATTGCTCAACGAATCGCCCGCGAATTAAAAGACGGTGACTACGTTAACTTAGGCATCGGCATTCCTACTTTGGTTGCCAATTACATTCCTAAGGGGATCACGGTGGTTTTGCAAAGTGAGAATGGACTACTGGGAGTTGGGCCCTATCCTACAGATAGTGAAGTGGATCCCGATCTTATTAATGCCGGGAAAGAGACTGTCACCACATTGCCAGGATCCTCTTTTTTCTCGAGCGCCGAATCCTTCGCCATGATTCGTGGCGGCCACGTGGATCTTACTGTCATGGGGGCCATGGAAGTGGATGAGACGGGAAGTATCGCTAACTGGATCATTCCAGGCAAAATGGTTAAAGGAATGGGCGGGGCGATGGATTTAGTCGCCTCAGGCAGTTATTTGATTGTAGCCATGCAACACGTGTCCAAGAGTGGGGAGAGTAAAATTCTCCCCAAATGTCAGCTCCCTCTGACCGGGGTGGGAGTGGTAAAAAAAATTGTGACTGAATTGGCCGTTATTGAGATGACCGCCGAGGGACTAGTCCTTAGGGAACGGGCGCCAGGGGTTTTGGTCGAAGAAATTAGAAAAGCCACAGCCGCACGGCTTATTATTCCAAAAGACGTTCCGGAGATTCGGATCTAAGTATGCAAGATGAATCTTCTACAATTTTAACGGCAAAAGAGGGATACGATCGTTGGTCTGCCATTTACGACGGCGAAGACAATCCCCTCTTCGTTCTTGAGAATGAAGTGGTGGAAGAGGAACTCGGAAACGTTTCGGGATTGCGCCTGCTTGAACTCGGGTGCGGTACTGCTCGCTGGGCGGCGGAATTTGCCGCAAAAAAGGCGAAGGTCACGGCCCTTGATCAGTCCGAGGGGATGCTTGCCCGCGCCAAGGAGAAGTGCCGTGATTTAGAGGTAGAATTAAAAATTCACAATCTAGACTTGGCCCTCCCTTTTGCCGACAATACCTTTGATAGAGTGGTGAGCTTTTTGGTTCTGGAGCACTTAAGTGACTTGCACTTATTTTTTTCAGAGTCTGCTCGCGTATGCAGCAGTAAGGGCTTTATTTACGTAACAGCGATGCATCCTGCGATGTTGTTAAAAGGGGTCCAGGCGCGTTTTACCGATCCGTTAACGGGGAATAAAATTTATCCTAAGGGATTTCCCTACCAAACTTCCGATTATGTAAACGCGGCAGTCAAAGCAGGGCTCAGGCTGGAAGCTATCGGTGAATACGCTTCTAACGAAACGCATGCCAAACTATCTGAAAAGGCCCAAAAGTATTTGGGCTGGCCCCTTCTTTTGACACTGAAATTCACTCGTTAGGAAGAGCCATTAAGAAGCACCTTGAGAAACTCACAGTTCCCCGTCTGGTTTGGGTGGGTTTTTTGTACGGTATTACCACGTGGGTGCTTCATTCCCTCATTGGCGCCTGGGCTCCTGAACTCTCCGACCGGTTTTATTCCCGCGGAATCTATCCCTACATTGGAAACAGTCTGAGCGCGGTGAGCTCGTTGGTGCCCTTCTCACTTACCGATTTTAGCTTTTTTGCAATCCTCTCCGTTTTGATCACGACTTTCGTCCTAGGGTATCGTCGTAATCGTTCTTTGATCTCTGGATTTTTATTTAGCCTGTCTGCGGCCTGTTTTTTTTATTCGCTCTTTCAAGTTTTATGGGGATTTAACTACCTTAGGAATCCATTAACAAAAACACTCGGTGTTGCCCAGCCGCTGACTGCGACGTCACGAAAGAAGTTGTTGACTTCGATCGCGCAAAAATCAAACCACAATAGAAGTCAGACGGCTTCGGGGAAATCGGGGTCCTCCTGTTTTGAACTCAGCCAAAGCCTCCCTTCTCTCAATAACGAGATATCGACACTTGAGAGCGGCCTTTTGGCAAAAATGGGACAACCAGGCTTACGGCACTCTCCGATAAAGGTTCGCCCGGCGGGAAAACTATTACTTCAAATTGGAAACTCAGGAATCTACGGCCCGTTCACCGGTGAAGCCAATGTAACCATACCGGCAGCACCCGGGATGCTTCCGTTTATGATTGCACATGAACGGGGACATCTTCAGGGGTTTGCCTCCGAGACTGATGCCAGCGTTCTTGCCTTTCTCGCCCTTTTTTCTTCAACGGATCCGGCCCAAAAGTATGCGGGGCATCTTGCCTTTTGGGCCCATATTTCAGAGGCCGAACGACAGAGTTCAGGCCTTGGTAAAGAAGTATTGGGAGACATCGCTTGCTTGCGTGAGTTTTGGAAGCGCTTTGAAGGCATTGGTCAGAAAGAGTTTCACCAAATTTACAGCCTCTACTTAAAAGCTCAGGGACAAAAGCGAGGCCTTCAGACCTACTCAGACTCTGCTGAAATTTTCCTCCGTTACCTTGCCAACCAGAATATTGATAATTTTTAACTGTCGCTCATTTGAGCAAAAAAACGTTCTTTCATCCAGTTGGAGTCTATTCCCAGAAAATTAGGAATGCTCCAGGGCGTCGGAGTGCGAGGAGGTGTGTTTGGCGTCTCCTCTCCTACGGTGACCACGCGAATGCCAGCGGCAATGGCGGAGCGAACCCCAACATCGGAGTCTTCAAACACCACGGCCTGCGCTGGAGAAATATCAAAAAGTCTCAGCGCCTCTAGGTACGGGGCAGGTGAAGGCTTCCCTTGAGAGTAGTTTTCAAATCCCAAGAGCTGTTCGAAACAGTCTGAGATTTGCAACGTTCGGACCACGGTCTCAATATCTTGCCGGTGGGAGCCTGAAACGATGGCAAGCCGGAATGACGAAGAAAGCGTGCGGACCGCTTCCACACTACCGCGAATGGCATGGATCGAAACGGCAATGGACTTTCGATAATCTGCGAGAAGGTCTTTTTCAACTTGGCCGCTGTCCTTTTCGGAGATGGGGTAACGACTCACCAGGTGCTCCGCGGCATCAATCCAAGGCCGCCCGATTAGGTAAACTTGGTCTGTTGGCGACACGTCATACCCGTATCTTTTGAAATAATTGACCACCACCGCCATTGCAGTTCGCTCCGTGTCCACCAAAGTTCCATCCAGGTCGAAGAAAATGGCGGGTTTTAAATATTTTTTTGGCATGGCCCAAAGTATCAGGGAAGGAGGAGGCTTTTCAAAGTGTTACAATCGTCTTTCGATTCGCTCCGGCCACAGTCTTAAAAGGGGATTAGGATGCCACACCTTGCTGGTTTTGTTGCCGCTCTCTTTTTAGTATTGTCCGGGTGCGGCGAAAAGGGGGCTGACCCTAACGCCCGCTACAATCTGGGGATTAGTTGGAATGCTAATCGAGAGGTAGCCGTGAATCGGGCTGGGGGTGGTTATCGTGTCTACTATTCCACCACTTCTGGTTTTGCACTCTCTGCAGGAACGATGACGGACGTTCCCTTTGTGTCAGGAAGTCAGGCACCCACTTCGCTTTCTATCACTGGGGTAAAAGCCGGTAAGTACTACGTAAAAATTGTCGCCTATTCCACTCTCAACGCACCAGGAGTTACTACGGGAAGCGTTAGTGCAGAGTCGTTAGAAACGCCGATCACTGTTCCGTAACTAAGGAGAGTTTCTTTGTGAAGGTAACGATTCTTTCCATCAGTTTTTTGATTCTTGCACTTTCTAGCACTGTGGTCGGGGGCAAACCACAGTTTGTGGAGGGAGAGATTCTTATAAAGTTTAAATCGTCGAGCCAAAAAGAAGGCCTTGCTGCCAGTCTTGCACTTCGCAATCACACGTTATTGAAGATGCTTTCGGTGCCGGGATTGGTGCATGCTCAGCTCTCCTCAGGTGAGAGCGTGTCCTCAGCGATTACCCGCTACTATAACGATCCGACAGTCGAGTATGCGCAGCCTAATTTTATCTATCATACGACTGCTATTCCTAACGATCCCAGCTATTCCCAACAGTGGTCGCTAAAAAATACAGGACAAACGATTCTTACAACGGGTGGGGTGGGAGTAATAAAGCCTACGAATAACCCCGGTACGGCGGGAATGGATATGGGACTAGAAGCTGCGTGGGACCTAGTCACCGATTGCAGTGCGGTCACCGTTGCTGTTGTTGATACCGGGGTTAATTACAACCACAAGGAATTCATTGGAAACCTTTGGGATGGTGGTGCCACCTATCCGAATCATGGCTACGATTTTGTTCTTAATACGAATGCTCCGATGGACTTGAATGGCCACGGGACACACGTGGCCGGAACGATAGCTGCGGCGGCAAATGATGGCATTGGCACCACTGGGGTTTGTTGGAAATCTAAATTGATGGTGGTGCGTGCGTTGGATACCACCGGGACTGGCACCACGGTCAACGTGGTCCAGGGAGTCACTTTTGCAGTAAATCATGGGGCGAAGGTCATCAACATAAGTATTGGCGGTGGGGGCTACGATACTGCTTTTTACAATGAACTCTCAGCGGCGAATACGGCTGGCGTGGCGGTGGTGATCGCTGCAGGAAACGAAACGGCAAACAACGACTCCGGAAGCTCTCCCACCTATCCGTGTAACTACGATCTCGAAAATATCTTATGCGTAGCCGCTCTGGATCAGAGCTATGCATTGGCTAGCTTTTCCAACTACGGAAGTACTAGTGTGGATATGGCCGCGCCAGGCGTTAACGTTATCAGCAGCTATGCCGGAACGGTGGTATCGACTAAGGACCCGCTGACCGCTGGTTGGACTTTTGTTAATCCAGGGACGAGTCCTTGGGGCTATAAGCTAATATCGAGCGGAGCATCGACCTTTCATGCCTTGGTAAATCCAACAACAATTAATTTTGTAAATGCTAACTATTCGAGCAACGCCGACAAT
>JAYVQZ010000381.1:0-5131 GCA_043776735.1 Deltaproteobacteria bacterium
TGTTCGTCATTTGGTGCTTGCATTGCCTCTGCAGGAATCCCCAGGGGAACGATAACGACTTTCTCTGCGTACTTTTGTAGCAATGGAGAGCTGTTTTTGTAAGCGTCACTAGTGGCGATGATCTTGTCCACCTTGGAGTAGAAAAGCCTTTCCAAGGGGCGAAATAAGAAGCCGCGCACTGGTTGATTTACATGATCACTTTGATAAGTCACTACTAGGGAAGGTTTTTTCGGCTTAGCTAGAAGTAAACTGAGAATCATTGAGGGGTTTGGAACCTGGAGGTGAAGAACGTCTGATTGGCAAACTGAAATACTCTTGATAAGTGCCGGACAGAAAGCGAGTCGTCCAAAAGACAGAGGAGCGGCGTAACGAGTAACTTTGACCGGTCCATCCCAATAAACTGAGATTTTGCGATTGAGTTGATGCTCAAAACAAAAGACCTCCACGTCATGTCCAGCCTGTGCCTGGGCTAGCGCAAGGGTGCGAAGGTGGGTCTCAATTCCCCCGGCAGCGGGAAAGTAGTATTTTCCAAGATGGGTGATTTTCAGGAAAGACCTCGCAGCAAGCGCTGTTACGTCAAGAGAGTTCTTATTTTACCATGAATCAGCAAAGCCGAAGCCGCCAAAAAACGCTCTACTTTTTAGTGACCAAATAGATAGACATTCCTGCAGTAATGACTCCGAGGAAACTAGAAACAATAGTGAGCGTCCTCAACAGGTGATCAGTTTTTGCTGGGGAATCGAAATGAATTACATCTCCGTTATGAAGGGGAAGGGTACGAAGTTCGGCGTTGTCGAGGATCTCCCGTCCCTCAATTTTCACCAGTGACGGACGATCTTTTTTGTTGGCCGTGGCCACAGTGGGGGTGACGGTAATCACGGTCTTCTCAAAAATTCCCATTGGTCCACCGGTGAGCCCCACGATGTCCATCATCGTGGAATTATCAGGAATGTAGTAAATCCCTGTTTGCGGTGAATCGCCCCAAACATGAACTTTAATCAGAAAACGATTCTCGCGATTGGATGAATAGAATTCTCGAACACTGGTTCTAAAGTTTCCCAATGAAAAAGAGTCGCTAGCGCCCTCTTCAGCAGCCAAGGCAATGTGCGTTAAGCAAAGGGAGAAAACTAGTACTTTAGAGAGTGTTCCAAAAACGAATTTTGAGGATAAAATAGGCATCAGGATAGGTCCTATAAATAATCGTATCACATCTGATACAATATAATTTTAGCTCTTTCCTCCTCACACCATAAATTTATGTTTAAAAAAACCCTACTTTTTTCTCTGGTTATTGCCCTGTGCGGCACGGCGCAGGGGAACGTAACTTTTTTTACCCGAAATTCATTTTCCATTGTGAATCTCTCGGATGTACCCGTGGCGTCACCGGTGACCTCAGGGGCATTTGCCCCTCCTTTGCCAGGGGTTCACGACGGTTTTGCCGGAGCACCGGATACATCGAATACCAAAATTGGAAACGCCGTCATCGAAGAGAGCGGAGCCAAAGAAGAGGCCACCCAAAAAAGTGAGGAAAATCCTCAAGACCGCGAGCTTCGAGATAGAGACATTAAAGAAAAGGACGTCAGAGAAAGAGATATAAAGGAACGAGACATACGGGAAAAAGAGGGCAAAGAAGCTGGTCCCAAGGATAAAGAGAGCCAAGAAAAAGAAGACCGAGAGCGCGAGACCCGCGACCGACAACAAAAAGAACAGGAACAAAAGGAGAGGGAGCGCCGCAGCAAAGAGCAGAAAGGTTATCGCGGAAAGGGTCGAGGAACCGACAGTGTTCCCAAGGGAAAGCAACAGGATAAAAACAAAATGTGGCGCGAGCGCACTGGCCAATTAGACGTTCCCGGTATCCGCCTGGCGGATGCTCCCCCCGCTTCGATGTCCGACATGCCGCGAAAGTACCTTACGACCAAAGGAGATATTCCCCTGCCTTTTTGGCCCATCCCGGCAACCACCATTGGAACTCCAAGCGCTCATGGAGCCGATTGGTCTGATGTTTTTGCAGGCGTAGGCGTTCAAAACCGAGCCCGCTATGGAAATTTGGCAAATGGAACGGCGATTGTTGGGTTAGGAATCGGAGATTCCATTAAGAATGTCGGACTGGAAATTGGGATTTCAAGCTTTGGTCTGATTCGTCACGGCGCGCCCTTTAGCATCGGCGGGGTCAGCTTGAAGCTGCACCATTATTTTCAGGACTGGCAATTGGGAATGGCGGCTGGATATGAGAACGCCATTTATTGGGGTGTCCCCGACAGCGGGCAAAGTTTCTTTCTAGTCTTTTCAAAGTTTTTTCTTTTGGGAAAAGGCTCGGTAAAGGAACCCTTCAAGACTCTCTTTGTTCACGTGGGGTTTGGTGACGGGCGCTTTCGTTCGGAGAATGCGGTACGAGACAAAGTAAATAATATCAGCCCATTTCTTGCAGTCGCCATGCGTGCGGCTGATCCGGTGAATTTGATCGCCAACTGGACCGGTTCTGATCTGGCCTTTGGAGTCTCACTCACCCCGTTTCGCGACACTCCGATTAGCATCGGTTTTTCCGCGTTGGATATCTTAAAACAGGCGGGAGATGGGGTTCGCTTTAGTCTCGTATTTAGCTATGGAGACTCCGTAAAGAACCCGTCGTTTCCGGTCAGTTGGTTCCGCTAATCAGGTGCCGAACTGCAGCTGAGGCGCAGACTAGTCCGAAGGCTCCTGTGACAAAACTGGCATTCCCCATGATGAGATTGCGGTTGTCACATTGGAAGTAAGGATTGTCCCCCTGCGGACAAACGCATTGAAACCCTTTCCCTTTATCGTACTTCAGTTCATTGGGAACGGTAGCGGGCTCGGTTGAGTAGACCGCAGCAATGCCAAAGGGCCCTTTCCCTTCCATCGGAAACCCATGCCGGTGCCGAAGAAGCTTACGAACTTCTCTAGCCAGAGGATCGACACTCGTTTCGGACAGGTCGGCCACCTGAACCCGAGTGGGATCCAGGCGCCCTCCCGATCCGGTAGAAGTAATGACCGGAATTTTTTCCGTTCTACAGTAATTGAGCAGATGACATTTTGCCGTGATGTTGTCGATGGAATCGATAACGTAGTCCGGCCTTTTTTCAAAAATCTGCGCGCAGTGGTCGGCATTGTAGAACATTGCCTTAGCGTTAATTTTGGCTCCCGGATTGATCGCCTGCAGCCTATCGGCCATGACCGCTGTCTTTTCTTTTCCCACCAGTCCATTTAGGGAATGGATCTGACGGTTAAAGTTAGTGATGCAGATTTCGTCAAAATCTACGATTGTGATTTCACCCACTCCACTTCGAGCGATGCTCTCGGCTGCCCATGAGCCCACGCCCCCAATGCCTAAAATCATGACATGAGATTCCATCAAGCGCTTCATTGGTGGGTCGCCAATAAGTCGAGCCAACCGATCGAAACGCCGGTGGAGTTTATAATTTTCTAGCTCGTCAACGGTTCTGAGGTTCGCCGCTGGAGTCTGTTGATTGATATTCAATGGGTTGCCTTGCACGTCGTGTTGAGCGGGCGGTGGGGGCTGAAGTACGTTCATTCTCCAAAAATCCTTTTAAGATTGCTCGTGCTGCGCTCTAAAACAGTCGTGGCGGTTTCTCCACGCGCTGAGGCGACCGCCTCAGCAATTTCAACTAGTTTAGCCAATTGATCCTCTAGAGCGACTCCAAATCGGCTGTCCCAAGGTGCATCGGTTTCTATCACAAGCTTCTCGCTGGCAATAGCACGCCACAGGGATTGGGAGCGAGCTGCATTTTTTAGGACCGTTGGACCGCCGATAGAAAGCGTTAACCCAAGGCCCGCATACCGTTTTGCCTCTTCCACGGATCCACTAAAGCGGTGCACTAAGCCTGACCAGTGTTTCCTGGTTGCTAAGGCTTTTAATGTCTCCGAATGTCCCTTTACCACGTGAAGCACCACGGGCTTATTGTGGCAGTGAGCTAGTTCCAACTGACGAGTAAACCACGAGAACTGCCTGCTTTTTTCGTTTGCGTGGGCATGGAGATCTAGCCCCATCTCGCCCAGGCCTGCCAAACGGGGGACCACCTTTTCCATTTGCGCAAAGCCTTCTTCAAGCTCAGCATCAGAGTGTTCGGCGACCCACCAAGGGTGAAGGCCAAATATCGGGGTTAGGGAGTAACTCTGGGCTAGCGCGTCTTGCTCGGCCCACTCGGTGGGTTCAATTCCTCCTGCCACCCAAGAGGCGATGCCGTGGGAGAGGGCCCGATCTAGGGCCGTAGTAAGAGTTTGGCCCCATAAAGGGTGGGTAAGGTGGCAATGGGCATCACGAAACATGGGCTTAGGTTCGCCTGAAAACGGTAGAAAAAAAAGCATTCTCAATAGGGGCGTGCTAAACGGGAGGGCAAGGAAAAAGAGATTTGGAACTTTTGCTTACTACAATCAATGCTCGTTACCAGCATGCCTCGCTGGGGTTGCGCTACCTCTACGCCAATCTTGGGGACTGGCAAAGCCGTTCTAAGGTTTTGGAGTTCACTTTGGAGAACGCGGCCGGTGACATTGTGGAGTCCCTCCTTAAAGAGGATCCTCGGGCGATTGGTTTTGGCGTTTATATCTGGAATGTGACGCTGACTACGGAAGTTGTCGAAGTGTTACGCAAGGTGGCCCCCCATATCAAAATCGTGCTTGGGGGACCCGAAGTCAGTTATGAAATTGAGGGCCAGGCATTAACGGCCATGGCCGATGCGGTGATCCCCGGCGAAGGGGAGATTCGCCTGAGGGAATGGTGTGACCAGGTTTTAGGAAAAGGGGAAGTGCCAGCCACCAAAGTTCGAATTGGAGCCCCCCCAGAGATCAGTGCCTTGAAACTCCCGTACCAGCTTTACACCGACGAAGACATTCGCCATCGAGTCGTTTACGTCGAAGCCTCGCGAGGCTGCGCCTACCGGTGCCAGTTTTGTCTTTCCGCCTTGGATGAAAAAGTCCGATCGTTTCCCTTAGATCTCTTTCTTGCGGAACTTGAAATCCTACTGAAACGCGGCTGCCGGCAATTCAAATTTGTAGATAGGACCTTCAATCTCAGCATTGCGAGCAGTGCTCGAATTTTAGACTTCTTTTTAAAGCGGATCTCTCTGGGGATTTTTCTCCACTTCGAAATGGTCCC
>JAYVQZ010000382.1:0-5123 GCA_043776735.1 Deltaproteobacteria bacterium
TGCCGCGCATCCACAATGACAATGGAGCGAGTCACTTTGGGGTCTTCAAATTTACGGCGAATCAATTCCAAGTCTTTGGTCAGGTAGAGACCGCTACCGTCGGATTTTAGAAACAGGGCGAAGCCTAAATTATGGGCCGAAAGATCGATTCCAATGGCGCCTTGGCTCTCGACGAAGAAGCCTTCTTCGAATTTTTTCTTAGCAAGCGCGCGAGAGGGGGCATCGCATTCGCTTTCAAAATACCAAATATCAAAATGGATCCCGAGCCAATCGTAGGTCTGGCGCATTTGCTCTAACGACCATTCCCGGGTCTGAAGATAGAGCGGATAATACTCTCCGCGCTGGTGCTCAAGATCGCTGAGTACGTTGGTGATCTGCAATTTGTGTTCGGCTTCTTTAAGTTTTGTTTGCGGTGTAGAGAGAAACGCATCGGCTTCGCAATACATTTTCCCTAGCCACTCAGCGTGCTTTTCAGTCGGTAGTGCAATGGCATTTGTCTTTAGATACCACAGCGTTTTGGCGATATGAGTGCCTAGGTCGCCAGGGTAGGTGGTTCTAATTACCTCATGTCCCTCGAAGTCCAGCAGGTTGCAAACGGCATCACCGTAAACCATGTTACGAAGGTGGCCGACGTGCAACGCTTTATGGGTGTTGGGCTGAGAGTACTCCACCGAGATTCGTTCCCGCAGTTCGTCTGAAATTAACTGACGAGAAAAATAGTTACCGCTTCGGATCTCAGAGAGAAGCTGTGGTCCGTAGTTTGTAAAATTACAATGGAAGTTAAGGTAGCCATTAACGGCGTCCACTTTGGAAAGGTAGGTATGCTTTTTGGCGTTGATGGAGTCGGCCAGACTCTGCGCAATTTTGATGGGTGCGGTCTTTAAAACCTTTGCCAGCGAATGGCAGGGAACGGCTGCTTGGCCTAGGGTAAATTGGGGAGGTTCAAAGAGCGCTGTCGTAAATGCTGCCCCTGGTTGGGCGCTTAGGCGAGGGTCTGTTTTACCGAACTCAGTAAGGGTTTCGGAAAGGGCAACAAGCACCTCACCACAAAACACGTCGTTATTTAACGGGGGCATGCCAAATAATTATCGTAGTTTTGGGGTATTCTCAAGTTTCCAGGGGAAGCTTCTGTCTGCGATCTCTCGGACCGAAGGTCCAGGAGACTCAACAAGGTCATTCACCACAGATCTTCCCGGCGCCTCCTAAGCCAATCGAGACCCCCCGCTCTAACGGCTGATTAATACAAAAGGTGTCAGGCTGCTTCAAAGCTTGGAAGGTAGCGGTCAGAAGCGTGCGCGACTTATCAGGCTTGGAAGGAGACTGAAACCTTCTAAGGCTTGATTAGCAGCGAGGAGGATGGGGCTTCCCACTTTACCCATCCTCGTTTGGCCGGACCGGACGACATAGTGATTTCGCTGCTGTCCACCCAGGCATAGAGGTTTCCGTCGCTGCCTAGAACAAGAACTCTTTCGACGACAATCTTGTTGGGGAGAATGACGAAATTGGAAAAAAAGCCTTCTCGGGCCTCTTTGGTTGCCGTGTACCCCACAGGTGCTGCATGGCCCAGTGAAGAGATAGCCACCGCCCGAATGCCCTCAGGAGTGGCTTTAGGAAGTTCTTGAAAAAAATTGGCGAGTTTTTTGGAGTGCCACCGGAAGACGGCGCCGTCACTCTGGTTGAGCCCCCAAACCTCAAAGTTTTCTCCCACCCGGTGTCCAGAAAGAGATCCGAGAATGACCGGCTTAGGGAAGGAGAGGGCTTTGACCAGGCTCTTCTCTTTAAAATCCACTAAAACCACTTGGCCTAGTTTTGATCCCATCAGAACGTGCCGATCGTCGACCATAGAAAGAAAATCAATTCCGCTCAGGACCGTGGGATCGGTGATGCTCACCACCCGTTCGAAGGAACTGACCTCGAGCGCCCGAGTGGCGTCACTCGTTGCAAGGAGGTAGGTAGCCTCCACGTTAAAGTCGATCATCTCTACCAGGGGATTGGTCATCACTGTTTTGGGCCGGGCCCCTGGAGTTTTTGCTGGTTCGGTAGTTATCTTTGCTAATCCGCGCATGAGCATTTGTTGAATGTCGGTCTGATTGGGGTCGATGTAGCGTGGCCTAAAATGGGCGCGGAAAAGATGCTTTCCTGAGGCAAAGAAGAGTTCGACCCCTTCCCATTTTGCGACGGGTCCCCGTGTTAGCGAAGTGGCGATGGCCGTTTGCCCAATAGGTTTGGTGTAAAGGGCCACCGCTGAGACCTTGCCTGCTCCAGGAATTAGGAACGGATAGACTCTTCCAAGCGAAGAAACGACCTTCATCAGCCCAGAGTCATCTACGACCGCCAAGAGTTGTTCGCTACCGGCTCCGATGGGTTCGGCGGCAAACGAGCGAACGCCGGTGTTGATATTGCCAAGGCTAACGTGTTGTTTGTCGCGATTAAAGCGAGCGACCCGGCCTTCTTCTGTTCTGGTAAAGCCGTCTTCCCAAATTTCCACTTCGCCCTTTTGGCTGATGGTGACCGTAGTGGCCCCTTTTGCACCAAACGAAGTGGTTAAAAGAACAGGGCAATCAGCCCAGAGCGTGACTGCTAATAACGAGAAGAAGGACCCAACAAACTTCATCTAATACCCCCAGCTGAGCTGAAATCTAGTAGTAGAAAAATCTGTGACGCAATGCAACGTGTAAATTCTCCTGCTCACCAGTGAGTTCCTGCGCCCAGACTTCGGGCACATGGTTTGCAGAAAACAGAAGACAAGAAAGACTTTTCATTAAGAGGTGAGCAATGCCCGTCTGTGATGTTTGCATCAAAGAATATGAGAAAGCGTTTCACGTTATTTTTGGTGGAAATTCCTATTTATTAGATTCTCATGAGTGTGCCGCTCATAGGCTAGCACCACGGTGTGATCACTGCGGCTGTAACATTCTGGGGCACGGAGTTGAATCAAATGATGCCATTTATTGTTCCGCCGGTTGCTTACGAAATTGGAATGACAGACCGATCAATGGCAGCGGGAAAAAAGAAAATCTAAGGTCAGCATAACGAAAGTTTTTTCAAGGAGGAAGTATGTCATTGCGTAATTTGCTCGAAATGGATCTGATTTCCTGTTCGCCAAAGGAATCGATAAAACACGTAGCGGAGATCATGAAGAAGAATGGGATCGGAGCGGTAGTCGTTACTGAGAATCAGAAGCCAATCGGAATCGTCACCGATCGCGATATAGCATTGCGGTGCGTGGCGGAGGGCCTTAGTTGCGAAAATACGACCGTGGGTAAAATTATGACCCTGGGAGTAGAAACGGTCAGCATCGACGAGGGAATTTTTGATGTGATTCAGGTGATGAAAGAAAATGAGATCCGTCGAGTTCCCGTGGTTGATGAGGAGGGTTTTGCGGTTGGCTTGCTCTCCTTTGGTGACGTTTATCAACTCATTGGACAAGAACTTAACGATCTTTTGGCGCCAACGGCTCCAGAGCAACCAAAAATCGTAGACCAGGCAGCTTGAGGAAAAAAATGAATAAAAGTAATTTAGGATTTTTAGCACTCGGTGCCAGTGTAGGCGCCCTTTCAATGTACCTTCTCGACCCCCAGTTGGGCAGGCGGAGAAGGGCAACAGCCACCGACAAAACCAAACACGCGCTAAATGAAGTGGGCAAGAAGACTTACCGCACTGCTGCCGATCTTAGCAATCGTGCCAAGGGCGGTATTCTAAACGCCGTGGGAAGCCTAAAAAGTGAGATTCCCGCCGATGATCTCTTGATGGAGCGCGTGCGCTCTTCGATTGGCCAGATCATGTCAGAATCTGATGACGTCGAAGTAGTGGCCAAGAATGGCGTCGTAACACTCACGGGCTCGGTGTTGGAGGGGACGCTGTCTTTGATACTGCGCACGGTAGCGGCGGTTCCCGGCGTCGAACACGTGGAAAACAGACTCCGTGTCGCTGAATTCTCCGCAATGCTGCCGCGTAAACGTCAATTGTTGTAGTTAGGTTGATTTAGCCACGCCAATGCCTATATAAAGAAGCCTTGAGGGGGTGACCAGGCTTCGACGTGGGTGCTGAAGTCTAAAGTCGCATGCCGAGTTTGATGCTGACTCGTAAAAAAGGCGTCAAAATAGTAATTGGCAACACCAACTACGCAATGGCTGCCTAATAATAGGCAACCCGATTCTGATGGCCGCGCCTGCGGGCTGTTAAGAGTCGCAATTTAGTGGGCTCAGGTAGTGGTTGTGTCTCAGGGCCACTATCCTAAAAACTCTGAGGATAAGGTTCTGGTATCTCTGCCTACTGAGGAGCCAGCACACGAAAACTAAAAGGTAGGATACGCATGGAGAGGCTTTGACGGATCACTTACGGACGGGGGTTCGATTCCCCCCACCTCCACCAACTTAAGTAGTTGGTTTCAGTAGTAGTTTTCTAATCACATTCTAATTCGAGCGTGGATTGAGCGTGGGAAAGTTCTCAGGACTTTTTCCCCACGCTCGTCCAGCTCAAGACTGGGACGTGATAGTTTCTTTCCGAGAGATGCGCGTAACGCTGAGTCGTTTGAATATCAGCGTGCCCTAGAATCGCTTTCAGACTCCAGATATCACCGACCTCGATCATGTACCACGAGGCGAAGGTGTGTCTCATGTCGTGGAAGCGAATCCTCGGAACCCCGGCCCGCTCGTGCACTCTTTTGAAGTGACGGGCCGCAAGGCGCCTGGGTCGCACTCTCGTCCCCTCCTCGGTGACGAAAATCACCTCGGGATCGGGGCTTTGCTCTATGGTTTTCTTCAACACGCGTTTCAGATCCGAATCGGGATGGAAAGACACCCATCTCTCGCGCCGGCCTTTTGTCGGGCCGTAGCATTCCTCTCGGTTTAACCATTGCCGGTGAATATGGATCTGATTTCTCTCGAAGCTGATGTCTTGCTTCGAGAGCCCCACGATCTCACCAAGCCTCATGCCGGTTTCCAACGCCAGTCGATAGACTAGGTGGTAACGACAATCTTTGGCGGCTTCGAGGAACTTCAGGATGTGCTCTTTCTTATCCCACCAAGTGTATTTCTCTTCTCCGATCTTGAGACGCCTTACCCGCACCGGATTTTTCTCCAGCATGTCCCATTCCTGACCTTTGCGAAAAATCGCGGCCA
>JAYVQZ010000383.1:0-5121 GCA_043776735.1 Deltaproteobacteria bacterium
TATAATCAATTGGGCAAAGTGACCGTGACTCCGCTTTCAAGCAACTCGGTCAACCTGGGCTACGCGACGCCTGGCGGACGGGTGCAAAATTATACCTACAATTACACCACCAACACCACGACCAATAATAACACGACCAACAATAACAATACGTCGATCACCGGAAATAACGACCACGTCACCAATACCGATTCAAACACTAGCTCCAACAGCGTGAGCGTTTCTCCAGGAGACAAGGCTCCAGCGGCAGTGACTCGAGCCGCCTTCAGACAAGTTCGAGCTCTTTTCCGGTCGGCGAGAAATCAGCCACGTGAGGAACAAAGAAGCCTGCTTCGTGGGTTTGCTCAACAACGAGGCTTTTTGCAATAGGCCATCATCAGCCACCTAACCTACGAACCCAGAGGGGACACTACGGAGGATTTTCTTCCAAAGTAGTGTCCCTTTTCATTTTTCAAATCTGCGATGCCGCTCAATTCAATGACGCAATCCATTAAGTAGCTTCATGGTAATGCTCTGAAATAAAGTGTCCTTTGGCAGGAAACCCCTCTAAAATTTGCGGAATGGGAAAAATAATTCCGCGTGCGGTTTGGTTGACGGTCTCAGTAACCTTGACGTCGTTACTCTCCTGCTCTTTTAGCGGACAAAGGGATATTACCTTTCGGTTTCCCAAGGGGGCCTTGCCCAGGGCTTCTGCGAATTCGCGCACCAATTATGACTGCTACCTGGTGAATGTGTCTGGTCCTGGCATTTCGCCTACGGTGGGATCACAAAATATTGGAACTTTTGCCCCTTCCTGCATTGACGTGGGGGTGTCCTCTCCCATGCTATCTCTTGTCACTCTCGAACAAGTGGGTGTCTCCCTTAAAATCCCCTCGGGGTCAAAACGAAAAGTGGAGGTGTTCGGCATCAAAACCACCATTGCCGGATCTTGTGTTAACCAACCCCTTGAACGGTTGTTTGAAAACGGCAAACAGCCGGAGCTCTACTCTCTTGCCAAGGCAACGGATCAAAATATCTTCGTGGACCGTAAGATTGTCATTCACCCTTCAAGCTCCGCGGCAAACCCGGAGAACGTCCTCTTAAATTGTGCTAAAGGCTCTCCCACAAAGACACCGCCGACCTCTGCAATCTCGTCGGTAAGCGTTGTTCTATTTAACAGCTCCATCGGCAACACGGTTCAGCCCATTTCCTTTGAACCTAGTGCCGGTACTTTGACACTTTCAACGTACAGCTTCAGTTCTGCCAGTGCGTATTCCCATTTCAAAGTGACGCCGGACAATCAAAAAATTTTCGCGTGGGAATCCAATGCCGGGATGAACCAATCGTTCTTTTTAGTAAAAGGAGGGGTTTTAGAACAGAAAGCTCCGGTGCAAGATATGACTCTAGCCAAAGGGAAAACCGACCTCGTATTAACTGATAACAGCGCGTACGGCTTTCTTTTTGGAAATAATGGAACCGGGTTTCTAAAATCAGCAGCATCGGGGTTTATTGGAAACGGGACACCGGATGCCACCATACCACTAACCGTACAAAGGTTTTCAAAAGGAAATTTCATCTACGCCGTCGGAGATCTTCCTACCACGGTTAACATCCAAAAGACTGCAATCACGGACCTGGGAACGTTACCCTTAAATCCTCCTTATGATTCTGCAGGTTTCGAAATATCCGGCGGAAACCCCATCCCAAACAGCGTCCTTGTTAGGCCGGAGGCTATTTATGTGGCTTACACCAACGATTTCCCACCGGGGGTGTATGTTCAGGCGCTTACTCAAAATAATGTGGGCAACTTGGTTTTACTTGGCGTTCCGCAACCGATTGGGTCGCCCAACGATGGCGGTCAAACGGCTATTGCTATAAGCCCAACGCGCAATTTTTTCTTTGTGAAGCGCTACACGGGCTCTACCAGCAAGATTGATTCCTACGAAATGAATATAGATGGGTCCGTTGGGAAATACGTATCATACCTAATCACACCTAACTTTGTTGATTTTGCCGTCGATCCCACGGGTAGGTATCTAATTGTTGCCATGGCTAACGGAGGCAACTGCCAACTTGTCAGTTACCGCATAGAAACTAATGGAGCGCTGAGTTTAGTATCGAGCCTACTGAACCTGCCTTTAGGAATTCTTGGGTTAGCAGTGACGGCGACCTATTGAAGAAACTCCCAACATGCCAATTTTTTCCTCGCCAAATTTGGAGATGGGAACTTCTAGTCAAACGGTGGTCGTGACATGATTCGAGTTGTCCAAGCTCTGTTTTCCCTAGGCATACTTGCGATCTTTAATTCTTGCTCGCTTTATACCTATCGGCCCCTACTTACGGTTCAGGTTTCGCTTCCGCAAGACTCACTGGAAAAAGCGTCTCGATCTGGACCAGCGCTAAGCGCGATGAGTTGCTTTATAGTCGTAGCTAGGGGAATTGGGGGCGATCTTTTTTCTGATCTAGATACCCCAGGCAGAGGCCATTCTTGCATGCACTTAAACGGTGTGGGAAGTCCTATGGTCAGCTATGCCACGATTCTTTCGGGAATAAATATGGAGCTGGTTCAAGGAAGTTACGCAATAGATATTCTAGGCTTTTCGGCTCCTAACGGCGATTGCTCTGGCCGTACCGTGAGATCTCTCTTTGCCGCTCAAACTCCAACGGCGTTTCTCGTGGGCACGAAATCGGAAAGTGCTTTGTCTTCTGGGGCTACCGTGCAGATCACTTCGAGTTATGACTCAAATACCGCCCAGGATTTGTCTGCCGCCTGCGCCTTGGCAATCTCTAATTGGAAGTATGTTGATGGCAACTCTCAAATTGGAATCAATAAAGACGCCACGAGATTTGCAGACAATTCACGACTGACCTCTTTTAACTCAAAACTCTACGCCACTTGGCAAGAGTCAAGTAGCGCCAACAAACAGATTCGGGTTGCCGTCTATAATAGTTTGGACTCATCTCCTAGTTGGGCATTCGTGGATGGGAACCAGCCTACCGGAATAAATAAGATAAATGTTCGAGACGCTATTACCCCACAACTTACCGTCTATAACGGAAAACTTTACGCAATTTGGGATGAGGTCAATATTGCAGGTCAGCACCAGATCCGGGTGGCAGTTTATAACGGAAATGATGGCAGTCCGGCTTGGTCTTTTGTGGATGGCAACCTAGCTAATGGAATCAATTTCTTGGGAACAAAAGACGCTCAGGCCCCTCAGCTCGTGGTGTTTAACTCCAAGCTCTACGCGACATGGCAGGAATTCAATACGATGAATCAGATTCGTGTGGCCGTGTATAACGGAAACGACTCGTCCGCTTCTTGGGGGTTTGTCGATGGAGGAACCACAGTAGGGCTCAATTTTACTCCAGCAAATGGCGCTTATTCCCCAAAATTCTCAGAACTCAATTCCAAACTTTATCTCACTTGGCAGGAGGCCAACCATATAAGAGTTTGTAGTTTCAACGGCAATGATAGTGGCGCCGTATGGACGTTTGTGGACGGAAATTCCTCCGCTGGGCTCTATAGGAACCCGCTTGAGTCCGCCGATTATCCGCAGCTCACGGTGTTTTCCTCTAAACTCTATGCCACATGGGCGGAGACTTTGGGCAGTACCACCCCGCAGATTCGGGTAGCCGTCTACAATGGGAATGATGCCTTGCCCTCCTGGTCGTTTGTGGATGGCAATGCCAGTACGGGTCTAAATAAGTTATCAGCGGACAACGCGGCATTTCCCCAACTTACCGCGTACGGTTCAACTCTTTACCTTGCGTGGCGGGAACACAATAGTTTTGATTCCACCCGAGTAGTTTCCTACAACGGCAATGACCTCAGCCCACAGTGGACCTTTGTCGATGGAAATGGAGGCGAAGGCCTGAGTAGGCTTCTCATTAGTGGGACTAGCGCCCCCCAGCTTACCGTTTCTAGTTCTAAGCTCTATGCGACTTGGGCTGAAGGAAATGCAATGGGGATATTTCAAATACGTGTCGCAGTGGGCCAGTAAGGACGACGGGTTGCCGGCTGACTTTCCAAAGAAAATCTACAACTTCATTCCGTGGAAGGCAGCCACCAAAAGCCTTAAGAGCAAGTGGATTTTGGTTCCTCCCAGGATTCTAAATGAACTCCTTTGGTTTACCGATAAGCCGGTGCGTGGTTAATCGCGCCTTTTTTTATAAAACACAATCAGGGGGATAGATGAAAAAAATCATTTTAGTTGCGGTTGCTTTTGTGGCTATGGGTGCTGCCATTTCAAGCTGTGGCAAAGCCACGGCAGCAAAAATTACCATTACTGGCGCTTCAACCGCCAACTAACCAAAACCAATTTTAGGAGAATTCATGAAGAACCTTTTTTCTTTCTCTCTTTTATTGAGTCTGTCCGGGGTGACTGCATTTGCTGTGGTAAATCCATCCTCACTGACCGTCAAAGTTTATGGCGTCGCTGTTTCTACCTCGGCGGATTGCTCAAGTCCGATTGTAGTGTTTTCCAATACCACTCCAACCGCCGTCGATTTTGTAAAAAATCCTGTCCTTGGAACTGGTGACATCGCCGATGGCACCTATCAGTGCGTGATGATTACTATTTCGGACCAAGTCACGGCCACTCCAGCAAACACAGAAGGGAGCTGTACTGCCGGGACCGCGTTCACCACGGAAGTCTGCCAAAGTACGGAGAATACGAATTTGCTTACAGGAACCACAATCGGAGCGACAACCGCCTGCACGACTGGTGATGACAAGGTCACCCTATACCTGCATGCCGGGACAACAAAAACGAGTGGCGGAAGCGCTTTCCTGAAGCCCACCACGGCAACCGACACCACCAATGGATTTGCCTTGGCAACTCCTTGGGTCATTAGTGGTACGACCGCAGGAAAATTCTACGCAGATTTCACCGGAAAAATCCTTTCCCAGGGCACTCCGGCAACCTGTGGGGTGCAGCCAGCTACCTTTGGTTTTAAATAACTCTCTCGAAATTTATAAAGTAGCGGCGGGCACCTGGAATTTTTTCGGGTGCCCGTTTCTATTTCCCCCGGCTATCTCTCTACGACAACAGGAAATAAATAGAATAATATTAAGCGGCAGGTATGACTTAAAAGGCGATTTTTTTTAAACTTAAGAATTTTATTCCGTTTCTATGGAAA
>JAYVQZ010000384.1:0-5118 GCA_043776735.1 Deltaproteobacteria bacterium
TCAACGGAAACCTCTTGGACAAAACTTTTAAGTCTGGAGAGAAGGTCGGCGATCCCGCTCTTGATCGTCGTGCCATGCAGTACCTCTATAAAGACAACAATGGTTATCAGTTTTTGGATATGGGTTCGTTCGACCAAGTGTTGCTCGACGTAGAAGCCGTCGGTGCCAACAAGGGCTATCTCATAGAGAATCTAGAGATCGAGGTGCTCTATTATAAGGGACGCCCAATCGCGCTTGATCTCCCCACTTTTGTTAACCTCAAAGTCACCTACACGGAACCCGCCATAAAAGGCGATACCGTGAGCGGCGGCGGAGGAAAACCAGCAACCATGGACACCGGGCTGGTTACCAGCGTTCCATTGCACGTGAAGGTTGGCGATGTGCTCAAGGTCGATACCCGCACTGGCGAATACGTTGAAAAGATAAAATAGGCTCGCGGCAGAATTACTCCTCACGGTTTAGCCCGGGCGGCGTCCTAAACAGGTCGCTTAATTTCCCCACGATCGTTACTTAACGAGGGCAACCGATGGCCTCCCCTAAAGGGAAAATGACAGAACAAAGCCGTGTACGCGAGGCTGCGGCCCGTTTTGCGGACGCGGCCCGCTTGTCGCTCAAAGAGCGAAAACTTCCTGAGGCACGCAAACTAGTCGAAGACGCCCTTTCCCTCGTAGAAGGATCTCCCCGACTTTATATTTTCCATGCCCGAGTGCTCGCTGAATTGGAGCTTCACGATGAGGCAAAACTGGCCGCCCGAGCCGCTTTTGATTGGGTTCGTCGCAAACCAGAACGATACAACGATTATCGGACTTACCTAGAAAAAGAGCTCGCTGATTTTCCTGACATCCGTGAGGCATTCTTTGAGCGGTCACGCGAGATCGACCGGGAGCGTGCTGATGAGGCTGTGCAGGAGGCAAATCAGTTTAGAAAGGACGGACAGAACGACGAAGCCATGAAGCTTTTTTTAGTGGCATTAGGAACGAGGACCAATGATGGCCCTGCCTTGGCTGGCATTGAGAAAGTTCTCAAAGTAACGAATAACGAAAAAGGGCTCCGCTATTTGGATAGTTTTCGGGCAGGTCAGCTCTCTCGAAAAGATCTCATCACTCTGGTCTCCCCAGAGGATAGAGCGAATGAGCAAGGCGCGTTATCCGAAGGTGTACAAGACGAGCGAAGGGAAGAGTTGGGCGATGAGCCCAAGCGGGAGCAAACTCTGCAAGATCTAGTGAGTGAAATTGAAAAAGATTTAGAAAACGACGAAAAGCGGACGCAAAAACGGGATGAGCCGCCGGCAGAATTTTCAACCTTCCGAAAGAATGCCGCTAAGACGCTGCAAAACGATCCCGCATCACGCATTGATCTTGCGATCGGCTATTGCGAGATGGGCCTCAATGACGTCGCCCTTGAAGAACTTCGCGCCGTTGCTGAGAGCCACCCCTTATACTTGAGAGCCCGCTGCCTTCTTGGCGAGTTTCTTCTAAAAGGGAATTTGCCCTTATTGGCTCTCCAGGCCTTTCAAGAGTGTCTACGCGACGCCCGGCTGGATCCCCATGAGGAGAAAAGCGTCCGCTACCACCTTGCCAAAACCTACGTCCAGTTGGGAGACTGGTCGAGGGCCATTGTGGAGATAGAAGCTTTGGAAAAACGAGATCCGAATTACCGTGATTTGAGGTTTTTAAAGGGGGAAGTTACCCAGGCTTTGGGCCTCGCCGAAAATGCCGAAGGCGCTGTGCGGACGCCAAAAGCAAAAAAGAGTTAATGTACCTCAAAATAAAAAAAAGAGCTTAATGAGACGTTTCTTCTTTGGACTGGTAGTTACCCTGGTTTCGCTCTACGTGCTACTGCACGTGGTGTTGGGTAGTACGCCTGTACAACGTCGTGTTATCAGCGAAATGCAAGTCCAGCTTAAGGCTCTTGGACTGGATCTGAAGATCGAAAGCATTGAGTTCTCCGCGTTTTTTCCCCGCGTTTATCTCAACCGCGTTACCGTCCTTGCCGATGAGAAGGGAAAATTCCGCGGTTTGCCACCACTCACCATAGACAAGATTAAGTTTGAGTTTCAACCCTTGGCGTTAATCGTGCGTGAAGTTCAAGTTACCGAACTTTCCTTTTTCCACCCTGTTTTCGTTATTGGCAATGTGCAGCATTGGATTCCACTTTTTGAAAAGGAATTCGCTGGCCCCAAAAAGAAAACAGTAACCACCCCGATTCCATTTAGGATCAATATTAAAAAAGTGGGACTAGTCGATGCCCTTGTTGATCTTAAGTCCTCCGCACCCGATTGGACTTTTACCTCCCCCAGCCTCACCTTCTACTTTCAAAACACGTCGGCTGGCCAGATGAGCATTCAATCGGAAATCAAAAGCATGCTGGGGCGCTACGAGGACTCCGATCTGAAACTTAATCGGTTCGATCTTGATGTGGACTGGTCCTCAAAGAGTTTGCGCCTCAATCGATTGCAGGTCGATGGCGAGAAATTTAATCTCACCACCACGGGAGTCAGCTCTCTAGATGCCTTTACCAAAAAGAAACTCCCCGCCTCCAGTGCACTGGCCATCGATTATGATGGCGATATTTCCTGGTTAAATAATTTGGGAGTGCTTGGGGACATTCCAGAACTGACCGGAAACGTAAGCATTCATTTAAAAGCAAAGACTGAGGAAAAACTTATTCTCACTTCCGGGAGTCTAAACTACCGCGAAGTTCTTGTAGATGGATACCGTGTAGGTAGCGGTCACTTTCTTTTTGAAAGCGACCCCAAGAATTGGCTTCATTTAAAAGACGTTCAATTCTTATGGGCGGGTGGGGAATTGGCTTCTCGGGATTTAGCCGTTTTGTTGGTCGCCCCGTTTCCATTGCAAGGAAAGCTCAAAGCTAAGAGCCTTTCGTTAAAGTCCTTGCTAAACGATGTGAAGAGCAAAAATGCGCCCGTCGACATGAAGATCGATGGGGACATCAACGTGCACGGGTCATTCATTGGCCCGTTTCAGATCGTTGCGGACCTTCAAAATGAAGTTTCTGATCTCCACGTAGGGGAGAGTTCCAAAGAATCTACGTTGGATATCGCCCGAGCCAAAGTGCAAGGGCAACTTACCTTTCTTTCGGATCGAATGGTTTTTGATAACGCTCTGGAAATTCTCGGGGGAAGAGCGGACGTAAAGGGGCATTTGGGATTTGATAGCGCCACAGAGCTTAGCATCAAGGCCAAAGGCCTCTCCTTTACTGAATTGGGCCACATCTCGTCTTTGCAACTCAAAGGGCTGGTCAATTTGGGTTGTGAACTGAGCGCAGGTTCTGGTGGATTTAAAGTCCATGGCGATTTCGCCACCAAAGCAGCGGAACTCGAAGGGGTTCGCCTTGGCGATATCAATGGGCAGGCTCATTTTGAAGGAGGCCTACTCACCTTTGAGAACTTAGTCATGGCCTCCAGCGAGCCAATCCTTGGCCGAGGTTACGTAGATTTTTCTCCGCTTAAAACCCACTATAAATTTCAAGCCGAGGTGCGGCGCTCGGAACTAGCGCGTGTTTTTCAGGTGTTTCCGGAAGGGATTCTTCCCTTTCCCCCTCCCACAGGCGGGGAGTTAAGTGGCCGTGTTTTTATTGAGGGCGGTCGCGAGGAACAAGGGCTTGAGATTGAGGCCTCGGGACAGGCAAAAGACTTTGACTGGTACGGCGAGCATTGGCAGGGGGCGAGTTTCTCAACGAATTTTCGCCCCAAACACACCTCCCTTCGGCGAGTGCTTCTCTTTAAGCGCACCGGAGCCCTTCAAGTCATGGGAGATCTGTTTGATAAAGAGACGGATCTTCGGTTTAAGAGTCATTCTTTGAGATTAGAGGAGTTTTCGAAGTTTCAGGGAACCTCGCTGTCGGGCGAACTGCTTGGGGACATTCATTTTAAGATGCACAACGGGGAGCTGACTCGGGCTGACGGAAAGTTGCAGGCAAAGAAGTTTACGTTCCGAAGTGCAGAGATCCCGGAATGGACCCTGGCGCTAACGAGCGATGAGAAGCTTATTAGCTCCACCTTCTCCGCCACCGACGGAAGTTTTGCAGGCAGCTATCGCCACCCCATCGCAAAACAAGGGGAGGGGGAGCTGGGGCTCAACCTTATCCGATTTGACGGCCTTCCCTGGTTGTCGGCATTACTGGGAATGGATCTAGACACCTTTCAAGAGATGCGACTCGGGGGCCGAGTTGATCTTAAGGGATCTTTGGAAAAGTGGGGTTCGTTAAAAGGCCGAGCTAAGCTCGACAGCCTGCGCCTTGGATTGCGCACCGGAATTTTGGAAAACCAAACGCCAATCGAAGTCTTTTTGGATACTGGGGAAGTAAGGATTGCCCCATTTCGTCTGGAAGGTGGAGAAAGTCAATTTAGTGGAGACTGGCATTGGTCATCACAAGGTATATGGAACGGCCGGCTTGATGGGCGCTCCGACGTTGGCGTCTTGCGGCCTTTCCTTCCGTTTCTAGAAACGGCTTCCGGTAAATTGCTCTTTGGCGTACGTGCTACCGGGTCGGCGAATCGAAGAGATTTTCTAGGAAACGCTAAAATTGAAAACGGGGCTTTTCGGTTTAAGGGGATGTCGGACGATTTGAAAGCGGTGGATGCTCAATTTTCCCTAAGCAAAAACGCCATCAGTTTTGATAAGTTTGATGCCACAGTAAACGGGGGGGCTTTCAAGGCGGGGGGAGAAGTGGGAATGAATCTTTTCACTGATTTTGTACCGCGTCTAAAGTTCAGTACCGATCGCGTGCTTCTCCACTTCATGGAGAATAGCCTGGACACTTTAATCAGTGGTGACTTTACCTTTGGCGGAAAGGGAATGCCTTATCAGCTTAAAGGGAAGTGCCGGCTTATTGAGGCAAATCTTCTTAAATTGGAGGCGGCACCAGTGTCCAACGTCCGCGATAAACCACCCACTTTTACTTTTGATGTCGACTGCAACAGCCTAGATTCGGCCAACGTAAAGAGTGATCTTTTAAATGCAGAGTTTAAAGGCAATTTTCATTTAGTGGGAAAAGACACGGCGATGGGCCTATTGGGTCAGGCAGAACTGATTTCAGGTACCCTCTTGTTTCGCGAGACGAAATTTACTCTTAGCTCTGGGCTAGTTAAGTTCG
>JAYVQZ010000385.1:0-5112 GCA_043776735.1 Deltaproteobacteria bacterium
TAAAGAGCCCTGAAGTTGCCGTACTGAAGATACCGCAAGAGACGGGGTTGATGGAGAAGTTACGAACGCCGTTGCCCCCGGTTACGGTGAAAGTTGTCGAAGGCGCCGAAAGAGAAAGGGTACTTGGCCCGCTGATTACAAGGGCTGAAGGGCTTGCGGTCGGAGTCAGTGTTGGGGTTGGTTGCTCTTTGTAGTGTTCAAAAACCGAAGAACAATTTCCCAGCCCCGCAACGCAAATAGGGACCCCGCAGGAGACCAGTCCCAACAGGGCTACAGCGAAACAAATTATTACAATGAACGTACGAAGGATCAAAAGAAACCTCTAAGCCTCTTTTCGTTCCTTTCCTCTGTTCTCTTTAGGCATAACTTCGTGAGGACTTGTCAGATTGGTAAATTGAGGGCTCAATGCCGGGCTAATGAAAATCACCCTAAAAGGAGCGGTGTCCCATATCGAAAAGCACGGGATGCTGTTGGTGTTTCCCCTGGCCAATCGGGCCCAACCGCCCTCTTTGTGGAGTTCTTTTTTCCCGAGATCCAAAATGAAATGGGAGTGGGACAGTGGGGGCGATAATAGGGTCTCGCTGCTGTGGCATTTGCGCGAGGAGCTCTCCCGATCTGGGGAAGTAGTTTATGCAAAATGGTTTCGGGGACGAGCCACTTTTTTCTCAAAAGAGGTCTTTGTTGCGGCATTAGCGCGCCTTTGGTTTCAATTGCCCGGCGCGGAAGCTCGGATGGGGCGAACGGCGCGCGAAGTCTTGGCGGCCCTCGAATTGAACTCCCCGCTCTCGACCAAGGAACTGAAGGCGGAGACCGATTTAAAAGGAAAAAACAATGAGCCGCATTATGAGCGGGCTCTCAAACAGCTTTGGCAGCGATTGCTGGTAGTAGGGTATGGCGAGAAAGACGATGGAGCCTTTCCCTCTCTGCGCGTGGGAGCCACCGCAACCCTATTTGAAGATCTCTGGAATCGGTCGGCAACCCTTAAAGAAGAGAAAGCTATTGAAATCCTGAGGAACAAACTGGGAGCACAAAGTCCGTTCTTCCTTCAGCTAGAAAAAGTTCGTGAAAAGAGCTAGTCGAGGGTCGAGTAAAGAGGCACCTTACCCCCATGGCGCTTCAGTCCACTCTGTTTCGATTTCGCATTCAGCTCTCCGACGTAACCCGTGGAGTTTACGAAAAAGTGGAGTTGCGGGTGGCTATGCACCCTTCGGAGTCGCCTCCGTTTCTTGTAACCCGCGTGATTGCCTACTGCCTTAATCTTCAAGAGGGTATTGAGTTCTCACAAGGGATTGCCACTCCAGATGATCCTGCCCTCTGGGTAAAAGATCCCACGGGAACTATTTTGACTTGGATCGATATTGGAAACCCGTCTGCAAGGCGTTTGCACAAAGCCTCAAAGGCCGCCAAGAACGTAAGGGTTTACACCTATCGCGATATCGACATCCTAAAGAAAGAGGTCGAGGGGCAGGATGTTTATCAAAAAAAACTCATCGAAGTCTTCTCCTTAGAGATGAAGTTTCTCAATAAACTTGGGGAGACTCTTTCTAGAGACAACCCCTGGGACGTTCTGCGCGATGAAGATGAGCTTTCCGTAACGACGGGCACGTCAACCTTCACCAGTTCTCTAATCAGCCACCAGCTCATTGCTTAGTCGACCGATCATTTCATAACGCGAAGCGCTGTGTTGTGGTTTGGAGTTCGGTTCCAAATACCGATAAGTCTAACTGGAGGTCCCCCTTGTGACGGGAGATTTTGGAATCCCATTTGAGACACTGCAAGACGAGCGTGAACAGGAACGCGCCGAAGAGATTCGGTCGTTTGTGGTGGCGTCGGCTAAATATTTGTCTGCGCCCATTTTATTGTTCCTTTGGTTGCTGGATTTTATCTACGTTCCCCATTTGGTCTGGCAATGCCTTGCTATAAGACTGTCCTCAATTCCCTTTGTGCTTTGTATTTTGTGGCTTTTTCGAAAACCGACAGATCTCGATCGCACTCAAAAGATCGCCACTCTTTGCTTTTTAGGAAACGCGGGAATTGTGACCGCACTCATGTGGATTACTGAGGGCATTTCATCTCCCTACTACGCCGGGTTAAATCTGGTGGCATTTGGAATTGTTTGCGTTCCCTGGACCACGCGCTATTTGGTCCTAAACGTAGTGCTGATTTACTATCCGTTTCTTATCCTGGGTGTCTTAAAGGGCGGTTCTCCCACTCAGTTTCGGGTTCTTAGTATTCATGTTTTCTTTATCGCCGGAACGGTTTTGATGTGCCTGGTAATGCGCCTTTTCATGGAAAAACTTCGCCTACGTGAAATCTGGGCCCGTCTTCAACTTAAGAGCGAGTTGCGTTCTAGAGATACGATCATTCGAATCAAAACGCAGGAGATGGTCAATCTCAATCAATTGGTAAAACAATTTAGCCCTCAGGTGGTGCATGCCATTCAGTCGGGCGAGATAAAACTGGAGGAGTCGGTCAAAGCCAGAACGATATGCGCCATTTTTATCGACATCGTCCATTCCACGGATCGCCTTCAGGTGATTCCCATCGATCAATTCACCCAGGTGATTTCCAATTTCATGAAAGACACCACGCACATTTTATTGAGTCATGATGTCACTATTGATAAATACCTTGGCGATGGCGTGCTTGCCTTCTCCGGCGCCCCTATGAGTCAGCAGGATTACCTTTTGCGTGTCGCCAGTGCGGCAGTTGAGATTAGAGATTTCTTTAAACTCCGCCAGGCTGATTACACCGAGCATTGGAAACATCCGTTTGAAGTTCGCTTTGGAATTTCCAGCGGTATGGCAAACGTAGGGTTTTACGGTAGTGAAACCTCGTTTCGATCGTATACCGCCATAGGGGAGCCGGTGAATCTAGCCTCTCGCCTATGTGCAAGTGCTGATCGAAACTCCATCCTGATCGAACGTAGCGTCTATGAGGCCGTGAGAGGCCTTTTTGAAACGACTCGTTCTCCCCTATCCACCTTTAAAGGATTTGAGGGACGTTCGATTGAGACCTATCAGCTTGGGAAAAAGCTCAAAAAAATTGCGGCCTAACTACAACCCCAAACGAACGAGTATATTTTGCGCCAGACGTTGTCTTCCTGAGTAGTTCGAACGGTGCCTTAGCCATTTTTGCCCGCGCGTCGATGCGGCTTGTGAAGGCGCTTTACCGGTCAAGTCGATATAGAGGCGGTTTATAAAGCCATCAGCCGTGCTGCCGGTGAGCCGGTAGTATTCCAAAGAACCAAGCATTTCCGATAGCACCAAACTCTGTGCCAGACCGTTCGCTAGTTGCCCTGAGAAGGCGGCAAGCCCCGGAGCGTCGGCGGATCGGCCGAGATAGCGAAGGTACCAACCAGAAACCACTGTTTTATAGGCGGCAAGGGGATCTAAAGGTGCCGGGGTTACCGTCGGTGTCGGCGGCGGAGGCTGAGGAGTCACTGTGGGCACCGGTAGAGTCGGAGTGGGTTGAGGAGGTAAAGGCGTGGGAGCAGGAGGCACCGGAGTGGTGACTGCTGAGGTGATTCCCAGATTGGAGATTAAAAGCATATGATCGTCTTGGCTGCCAAAGAAGGAACCGACTACCCAACCGGATCCCCAAATCAAGACTCCCGATTGCAGAGACGGATTCATGATGTCGTTGGTAGGGGAGATATGATCCAGCCCAAACGTGTGGCCCAATTCATGAGCGATGACGTAACTTAATCCCCTAAGTGAGATTTGGTAGTCACCAATGGTTTGCGAAAAAACAAATCCTACATCGTTAGGATTGCTATTGCCCCCGTCCAACGGAGAAATGCCAATAATTCCGTTACTATAATTTAAGAGCGAAGACTTCCCCCCGACCATCATCATCGTATAGCTCCCCGAAGCGGGGCGAGTGCTTGTAAATTGCACATTAAAATCTGCATAGTCTGCCTGTAAATAGGCCAAGACTTTTGGAATGGCCGCGCTGGTGCTCAATCCAAAGGGAGTCGCATCAAAAGCCGGAATCGTGACGTCGTGACGGGGAATAAAACTCGCATTGAGTATCGATTCATCAGCGTAATTCCCGGAGGCGTGAATGAATCCCCCGCCAAAGTTTAAAAAGACAACGTTGTTCCCCCCCGTTTGCAGCGCACTTTGGTGCGCTAAGGCCATCCGGCCGGTATAGGGCGGAGGAATGACGTAGTCCTGGTTGGCAGCCAGAGGAGCCCGTTGCACGCCGCAATGGAGGTTTAGCGCTGATAAAATCAGCACAAGGCACCAGAGCTTGTGGTCTCTTTTAATTCGAACAGTCACGGCATCCCCCCAATGAATTAACGAACTCTCTTCACAGTTCGCCTGGGATTTGTCAGATTTATCGAGGTAAAAATTATCTCAAGGCACAATTGGGCGACTCCAATGGTACGGGAACCGCTGCCTGTGGTCCGATAGGTTCAATTTCCTTTCGTCCTGAGCTGTGCTCAAAAAGGAGGTAACCGCCAATTTTGGGCTTTCGTAGCCCAGCTGCGTTCTGCTACCTATCCGAACGAAATATTCTAAACGGAGGCAGACAAATGAAGTTATTCCCATTAGCCCTAATCACTATGTTAGTTGCCCCAGTGGCGTGGTCGAGTTCGTACGACGAAACCTTTGATGATCGTTTTAACGATTCGCAAAAAAAGTTTCTCTACACCGCCATTCAGAAGGCCTACACGGGGCTTTTTGCTGACCAAAAAGTTTTTGGCTGTGTCTATCGAAATGCCAAGCGAGAAATGGTCGATACTGACTCCCTTGTAAAAATTTACGGCGAGGCTGGAAATGGTCTTGCGGGCACGCTATGGGACCGTCAGTTTAGTGTATTCAAGGCATACGTAAGCGTAAACGAAGTGCTTCCCGCTATTCACATTGGCTACTTTAGCGATGCCGAGACTTTTGCTAGCGGGTACGCCAATTATGGCAAGGTCTACACGTCGAAAAAGGACAACGGTAACCTTCAGCATCACGGTAAGTTCGAAATCACCATTAACGCGGCTCAGTTGCAGGGAGAGCAATCGGTGGCCTCTTGGGCGGGGCTAATTGCCCATGAAATGCTACATAATTTGAGCAATGCGCATCCGAGCGCGAAGGACGTCGGGATGGAAGCGGC
>JAYVQZ010000386.1:0-19784 GCA_043776735.1 Deltaproteobacteria bacterium
GCTAGCGGTCGTCAAGCAGCTCGAACCAACTCTTCCTAAGGATATGCATTACCGCGTTTTGGTAGACCCCTCTGACTTCATTCGGGCTGCAGTTACCAATGTCTTTCATGAAGTACTTATCGCTGCGGCTCTTGCGGTGCTTGTTCTATTTCTCTTTATCGGCAGTTTTCGCAACGTGATTACGGCCGCTATCGAGATTCCGCTGAGTATGGTCTTGGCATTTATTCTGATGCGGCTTACGGGGATGAACCTCAATCTTATCTCCTTAGGGGGGCTGGCACTTTCAGCCGGTATGAATGTCGATGCCTCCGTAGTCGTAATGGAGAATATCTTTCGCCACTTTGAAATGACGCCTGGTCCCCACGATGCTTCGGCTCGGCTGCGGCTTGTGGTCAAGGCAGTCAATGAGGTTCGTTTTGCGGTGATCGCCTCAACCATTGCCTCTTTGGTCGTCTTTCTCCCGCTTACCTTCACCTCCGATTTGAGTTATGCCATTTTGGGAGACCTTGCCCTTGCCGTAGTCTTTTCCCACGGTTTTTCAGCGCTCGTTGCGCTTCTTTTAGTTCCTACCGTTCGCCTTCATTTGATGCAGTCAGGAACCGACCTTGGGCATTCCCATTCTCCGATTGAGCGACAATTGAAATGGTTAGAGGAGTGGTACGGTAGGCAATTAGCTAAATTTATTGCAGCCCCCAAAAAAAAATGGGCGGCCTATGGAGGCTTATCTGTCGTCTTGGTTCTACTCATCACGTTAGTGATACCAAGATTGCCTAAAGAAATATTGGGGGTTCCAGACACCGACTGGATGGTGCTGTCGATTAATACTGAGGGAAACACCTTAGTCCGTCAGATGGAGGCGCAAACCGAAGAGGTGGAGCGCGAGCTGCTCAATGAATTCGGCTCCAAAATTCGTTACACCTTTACTCAAGTTCGCAATCCCAATAACGGCACCTTAATGGCCCGACTAAAAGATAAGGGAGAAATGCGTTTGGTGTGGAAGGCAATGGAGAAGCGTTTTACGAATACGCCAATGCTTCGCTTCTGGGTGGGCCCTTGGAATCCAAGTGAGCTTCCCATTCCCACCCCTCCTGACATGCGAATTGCCGTGCGGGGAGGCTCCTTGCAAGATCGCGCTGGGGTGGCCAAAGACCTAAAAGATCTCATGGAAGAGAAAAAGGTATACCCACGGCTTTCCACTGAGCCCGCTGCGGATGTTAGTTTTTCTGTTCTTTTATCCCCTCATAACGAACAATGGGGCGGGCTACGAGAACAAGGAGCAAGATTTCTCCCCGGGGATTTAGCCGATCTGGTTCGGGTGGCGACCCAAGGGCGGCGCTCCGCACTACTTCCTATCAAAGACAAGTTAATCGAAATTATTCTTCAGTTTCCGCAGAATTATCTAACCTCGATCGAAGAGATTGCAGCGCTTCCCGTAGGAGTAGGATCGAAAATAGTACCTTTAAAAGCTCTGGCGCGTGTGCAGCGTGCCGAGGCCCAGCCGTCCATTTTTCGCGAAGATCAAAGAGAGCTTTTTTTGATTACGGGGCGCTTGCCAGCCGACGATTTAAAAAAGAACAACGTTGTTTCCTTAGCCAACGCAAAAAACATTGTGGGCGAATGGGAAAAAAGCAAAGCGAAGCCAGCATCCGGAGAAGCAGCCCCTATCATTAGTTTTGAGGATGCCTCTAAAGACCTCAACGACGCCATATATCAGCTGACGGTAGCCGTTGGGCTTTCGATCCTTTTGATTTTTTTAGTGATGCTCTTTCAGTTTGGAAGTCTTGCAGAACCGCTTTTAGTTCTCATTTCCATTCCGCTAGGTTTTATCGGTGTTTTGATATCGCTCTTTGTGTTTCAAAGCACCTTGTCGCTTAACTCTATACTCGGAGTGATCCTGCTCAATGGAATCTCGGTGGCCAATAGTATTATTCTAGTGGATTTCATTAAGCGGCTTGTAGATTCGGGAATGGCGCCCCGGTTGGCGGCCGTGGAAGCGGCGAGAAAACGGCTGCGTCCCATACTCATCACGTCGCTCACCACAGTACTAGGCATGTTACCAGTAGCTCTGGGTTTGGGAGAGGGAGGGCGGATTCTTCAACCCTTGGGTATTGCAGTTTCCGGGGGACTTTGGGTTTCCATGGGTTTAACGCTCTTTCTGGTTCCTGCCCTTCAGGTCTCTTACTTGGAATGGCGAACGCACCATCATGAGTTCGGTTTTTCCCTACTAAAAAAACGAATTGGAATTCCCTGGCGCCGCTCGGCGATTACCGCGATTGCACTTTTTTTAGTGCCTGCACTCTCGGGCGGGGTAATGGCGGCTGAAAATCCAGTGGCTACTCTCTCTTTTGAAACCGCCCTGAATCGAATCGTTGAAAGACATCCCAATATTGGAATTGAGAAGGCCAATTTAGGTTCTCTAGAAGGGAAAAATCTTTCTTCACATTTGAGCCTTCTTCCCAGCGTTTCTCTCGTGGCCAAGCAACGCAATGACAACATCCAAGGCGTTACTTCAATTAAGCGCGGTGTCGGTTTTTCTGCTGACATGAATATTCTTCATTTTGGAGCTGACGTAGCGGCAATGCGAGCCGCTACAGCAGAAGAGTCAGCGCAAGAATTTACGATTTTAGAAACGATACTCAAAGCGGAAGAGGAGGGTGTGAAATCTCTTACTTCCACCATCCAGGCGGAGAGCGAATATCAAGTGCACAAAAAGATCGTCACCATGTGGGAGGACTATCTTGAGATTGCCAGAGAACGCTACCGCCGTGGGCTCTTGGCTTCCCAGGAGGCAGATAAAGTAGAAATCGACTTTGAAAATGCAAGAGCCTCGCTGCGTGACACTGAGACCGACGTCGTTAATGCGCGGGCTCAGCTGTCTCAATTGCTTGGGGATCCCAACATTGAAATAAACTGGCCATGGCGCGGGCTTTTGGAGAAACCTTTAGAAAGCCTTCTGGCTAACGCTCCAAATTTGGCCCTCCGTCCGGACTGGGCAGCTGCCGAAAAGCGCTCTGCCGCAGCCTCTCACCGGGAGTCTCAGTCACTTGGCAATGCGTTGCCTTCTTTAGATGCCAATTTTTCTTATGGTTTTTTTGAAAACCGTTTGTCCGCAGTGAGTTCTCACGGGCCTGAATGGAATGGCACCTTGGCGCTCACCATCCCACTCTTTGATAAATTGGCAAATTACGGGGCGTATCGCGCGCAAGTGCATCGACGGACCGCAGTGGAATTGGAATTGGAAAAGATTCGCCGCCTTGCCAAGGCCGATTGGGAAGGGGCTCGCGGGTCTCTGGAAGTCTCATTAAAAACTGCCAAAGCGCGGGAGGGAACTCTTGCCGTGGCACGCCGCCTTTACGAAGACAATTCCAAACGTTTTCGCCAAGGGTTGGCTGCAGCCAATGAAGTCAGCGTGGATCAGGACCGCCTTTACCGAGCCGAGATTTTAGCTATTCGTGGTTGGACTGCGGCCCATCTTAATCTAGTGCGCCTTTGCCATGCCAAAGGAATGCCCGTCGGAACCTGCCTTAGTAAGCTTTAACGATTTACCTTAAAATCGGCGAAGATTTATTTGAAATAGTGGGGTTTGCGGTGACTAGGGAAAAGATTCTGTTCGGCCTGCTCCAGCCTAAGGGTATCTTCTTGAGTGCGGCGAATGATTACGGAGATGGTGTGGGGATCGGCCCACTCCAAAAGTTTAAATCTAGAGAGGGCATCGGTTCGTAGGCTGCGGGCTGCCTGTTCATCGTTGCTCAACAAGTGGCCAACCTTCGCAGCCCAATGGTCCAAAGTATCGAGAAAGAAAAAGAGGAGCTCTTCCCGAGTCATCTCGGCTAAGGGCTTGGTGGTTTGATGGCAGGTCATCATCGTGGAGCGACGGTCTTTTTCTTCACAGCCCAAGGTGCGACCTTTGGTCTCCACCCAGCGGACTAGCCGTTTATCAAAAAGGCTCATCGTGTTTTCTTTATCGGCGAGTAGGACCTTAAATTGAGAAAACAGGCGCAGCCAGTCCCCGTAACGTCCTAAGACGGCCGCCTCAAGTGCCACTCGAAATAGAGACAAAGAATTCGCTTCGGGTTTTAGCGGATCGGCAGAAAACTCACTTGAGGTACCTTGAACCAGGTCGTTCACCGTGGTTACTAATTTGGAATCAAATCGTTGCATACGTTCTACCTTTTGCCCTTATTTGAAATGCGTGAGCGAATAGGGAGCAAGGCACGTGCCTGGTGTCTGGGGTCGTATTCACGGTAAGAATACGGATGGATTGAGTTCGGTCATTGCTTAAGCGCTAAGCAAAGGTGCCCAAAAGCGTTCTGTATCCGAGCTATCGGGCCTAACGGCCTGGGAGTCTCAATGGGCCGTGTGCCACCACGGTTTTCCGAGAGATTCGGGGAGGGAGATTGCCAGGGCGGGACCTTGTGGGTTGTTACAAAACATTCAGACTAGTTTTTTAATCATGCCGACGACGCGCGGGCTAAAATGTGCTTAACTGGCCGACTTATGTATCCTTTGCGAGCAGTACTAACGACGCTTTGGTTTTTTGGTTTCAGCCTTTTGTTTCTGCCGGTAGTAATTTTCCGACCTTTTAATCCTAATAACTCGGGGCTCTATTGCCGGATGTTGTCCTTCGTCGGACTTAAGATAATGGGGGTCCGTTACGTAAGGAGAAATTTCGAGCAGCTTACCCGCGCTCAACCCTGTATTTTTTTAGTCAATCACCAAAGTCTGATCGACGTCTTCATGGTGGGAAACTTGGTCCCCGATCGCACCGTGTCTGTTGGGAAAAAAAGTCTGCTTTGGATGCCGCTCTTTGGCTGGATCTTTTGGTTAAGTGGCAATCTCTTTATTGATCGGAGTAACCGAGAACGGGCAATGGCCACAATGAAAAAGGCCGAAGACCTCATTAAGGAAAAAGGGCTCTCAGTATTGATTGCCCCAGAGGGAACCCGTTCAAAAACGCTGGGGGTGTTTAAGAAGGGCGCCTTTCACTTGGCCCAGGCCACAGGTCTTAATCTCCAGCCTATTGCCATTTCGTCGTTTGATCAGGGACTGAATTACTGGCATTGGAATGCGGGTTCGGTGATCGTGGAAGTGCTTAAGCCCATTTCTGTTAAGGGTAAAACCATTGAAGCCCTAATGGAAGAATCTCACGAAATGATTCGTGTGGCCTTAGAAAGAATCAATAAAGAGATCGCGCCCGCTTATTCTTGATACGCCAGTCGTCGGGAGGGGGAAATAGTCTTGGCAAAACGCCGGCTACCCTTAGTGATTCGCGGCGCTGTTCGTACCCGTTTCGCACCGGAACGGCTTCCCCCGTTTGGGAGAACGACAACCGGAACTGGCTCAAGTCGTTTAAGCTGATCGGCAACCCATAGCCGTTTAGACTCAGGAAATAGCCGCACTACTGCTTTTTGTCGTCGTTCTCGGTGAACCCTCAATAGCGTCTTTTCGCAGCGGGATGGCGTCTTGTTCACAAAACAAAATTCGTTGATCTGGTTGGCTCTGTGGGCCGAAAGCGGGAGATGTACCCAAGGCAAGAAGTAGAATGAAAGAGAATAGGCCCAAAAGGAATACCAGTAGGCTTTTGTCACTCCACCGCGATCGTGGCGACGGTAGTTTAATAGAAAATGAAATACAAAGAGCGTGAACAAGGCACAGAGAAAGAGCCCTATTCCAATTTCGTTACTAATTTTGCCTAAATTAACTAACGGAGAGTGGATTTCCCGAGCCTCAATCCGAATCCCAAAATTGGTAAGGCCAATTATTGCCAAGGTAAATAAAGCCGCTACCATATACGCGGTAGACCAGGCCATGGGATTAAAAAAACCCACAAGCTTTGCAAAAAATCCGGGAGGGGTGTTCCTTCGTTTGGCCGTGAGTTCGGGCCGGTCGTTGAGCAGCAATTTGTGGAAGGAAGTGTCTACGCGAGGGAACGTCGCAGTGGCATTAGCGAGATTCATAGTGCGCGTATTAGGTTCCAAACGTCGACTCATGGTTGCCTCTCAAGTTGAAAATCAAGCTGTGTTTCCTATCCTAGGGTGCAAGGGGTATACCGCAAGAATTCAGGCCGGCCTTCGCTGAGGAGTGTCTAACTTTTGTGCAGTCTTGTTTGAATTTCGACGACCAGACCATCGCCCGATCTCTCAAGCCGCAGGCCTGGGAGTCTCATTCTTCAGAGATGGCTCGGTTGTCCGAACGATTCGCCAACTAAGATTGCCGTTGCGTCCCCTGCCGGGGATTTGTGACAAATCATTGGCTGGTCATCTCGTAAAACGATTTCAACGCGCGAAAGAGAAAATCGGGATCGCGAACTCCCGCCAGTTCACGAATGGAATGCATGGCAAAAGTGGGGAGTCCTACGTCTACCGTTTTGATTCCCAACTTGGTTGCCGTCAGCGGGCCAATCGTGCTGCCGCAGGGCATGTCTGTGCGGCTAACAAAGGACTGGTAGGGGACTTCAGCTTTTTCACACACTCGGGCAAAGAGGGCCGCGGTCTCACTGTTGGTCGCGTAGCGCTGACTCGCATTCACTTTAATGGCCGGCCCGTGGTTAAGTAGCGGCGCATGTTCGCGGTCATGTTTCTCGGGGTAGTTGGGATGAATCCCGTGCGCGTTGTCAGTGGAAACGAGTGTTGAGTGGGCGATGGCGCGGTGAAAGCTATCTCTGTCCCCAGCTAGGCGCTCTAAGATTGACGCGAGGAAAGTTCCCTGGGCACCCGAAAGCGTTTCACTCCCCACCTCTTCGTGATCATTGGCGACAAAAATTGCGGTTCGCTCAGCAGAAGACTCGATCAGGGCGTGCAATCCACAGTAAACGCTTAACAGGTTGTCGAGTCTGGCGCTGGCGATAAAATCATTATTGAGCCCCACGACACTTGGCTTTTGGGTGTCATAAAACGAGAGTTCAAAACCCAATATTTTTTGGGTGCCCTTTTTTCCATGGGCACTTAGTTCTTCGGCAAGGATTTTGGGAATCGAGGTCTCGCTCTTTTTGTGACCTTGGTGCCACTGCCAAAGGATAGGCGGAAGCTCCCACTGCTTGTTGATGGAACGGCTTTCATTGACCTCGCGACTTAAGTGAATTGCTAGGTTGGGCAAAGTAGCCACGGGACGTTTAAAATCTACGAGCGTGGTTTCGATCTTTCCATTGTCGGTGCAGTAACTCACCCGTCCCGCAATCGAAAGGTCTCGGTCAAACCAGGTGGAGAGCAATACGCCACCGTAAACCTCCACTCCCCATTTTACATAGCCCAAACTATCTATAGAGCCTTGGGGCTTTACTTTGAGGCAGGGGCTATCGGTGTGGCTACCCGCCAAATGAAAACCAGTCTCGTGGGCCGGGCGTTTTCCTTGGCGGAACGCGATGAGCGCCCCCCCATTGCGAACCACAAATCCGGCTTGAGGCAATGCCGGCTTGGCCCAACTGGCCTCTTCGTTCATCTCTTGAAATCCGGCCTGAGTAAGAGTCGCCTTCATGTTTTCAACCGCATGGAAAGGCGTGGGTGAACCTTCCAAAAATTTAAGCAAACCTTCAACTTTTGCATTGGGCATAAGACTCCTCATCAGTTCAGATTATTGTTCACCCGAGAGATGAAGTCAGCGATTTTGTCGAAAAGAGCCTGGGCACATTCCACCAGGGGGAGATGCCCCACCCCACTCAAAAGGGAGAGCTCGGAGCCGCCCACTAGTTTGTGGAGCTGCTGTGCCTCAGCCAGCGGAATTACTTTGTCCTCATCACCGTGAATAATTAACGAGGGCAGAGCTATTTTAGCCAGTTTCAATTTGAGATCGAGCCCTTCGATCGCCTCTCGTTGCCAGGCGGCGCCTTGGCGTACGTCCCCAGAACCGGCACGCTTGGCGAGTTCTTTGCCAAAATGCAGGATAAAGGGCTGTTGGGCCTTAAAAAAAGAGGCCGAGAAATACCTCTCTAAATTCTTTGAGAACTCCGGCGCGGTCGCATCAGGAAGTTCTGCCTTCCATTGGTAAGAACTCGAAACGGTGGTGAGGCTTAGCATCGGTGCCGGGTCCTCGGCAGCCAGCCAAAGGGCAACGGCTCCGCCTAAGGAAAACCCCACGACATGGGTACCGCGGCAGTCTAACTCCCTCCAAAGCGCCCGAACGTCCAAGGCAACGTCGGCAATGGAAAACTTGCGGTGGGTAACGGTTTTTCCCGATCCCCGGTTATCGAAGGCCAAAACCGAGTAACCCTTTTTATTCAAATAAGATCCGAAAGTTTTAAAATCCTGCAAGGTGCGGGTGTGCCCATTGATAAGGGTGACCCATTGGCCAGCGGGTTTGGTGGCTAACCAAGTCTCGTAATAAACCTCCGCACCATCAACGTTGAGTAGGGGCATGCGGTTACCCCTTACGGCTTACCATCGTTGTGGACGCCTGATCGGTGGGGTAGAGCACGATCTCTTGCACGTTGACGTGGCTGGGCCGGACTGCGCACCACACAATGGCGTCGGCAACGTCGTCAGCCGATAGCGGGGTGAAGCCTTGATATACCGATTTGGCCCGCGCCTTATCTTCCAGACGCACTTCGGAAAATTCAGTCTCCACCATTCCAGGGCTAACTTCGGTAACTCGGATGCCGGTTCCATTAAGGTCTAAGCGAAGGGATTGCGATAGTGCCGAAACCGCCGCCTTTGTCGCACAGTAGACATTTCCCTTGGGGTAAACCCACCGCGAGGCCGCCGAACCCAGGTTGATGATGTGCCCACGTTTCTGGTTGAGAAAATGGGGAAGGCAGAGGCGAGTGAGGTAGAGCAAACCCTTTACGTTAGTGTCCCACATGGCCTCCCAGTGCTCTGGGTTAGCTGTGGTGATAGTGTCTAAGCCCTTTGCCAGCCCCGCGTTGTTTACGAGCACTTCAACGCGTTCTAGGTAATTGGCGTGACTGATTCCAAACGATTCAATGTCTTTGGGTCGCCTCACGTCGAGCACGTAAGGAACGACGGCAACTTTGAAGGTTTCGCTGAGCTCTTTGGTCAGCGCCTCAAGTCTATCGCGGCGTCGGGCAACCAGTAGAAGGGGGTACCCGAGTTTCGCAAAGGCTCTTGCCGTGGCACTTCCAATTCCGCTGCTTGCTCCAGTGATTAAAATCATAGGCAAAGACTGCCCGAATCCCGGGGCTCAGTCACCTGCTGGTCGCTATCACCGAACAAAACGCCACTTAGGGAGCTATGGAGAGCCGCTACTGGTGCTAAACTTAAAGCCATGGCAGTTCGAAAAAAACGGCGGCCCCATGTAGTTCCCAGGTGGTCGCCTAAACTTGAAGATAAATATGTGCAGCGGACTTGGGCGGTGAATCGCCGTATCGTTTTATGGACCTTTTATCCCAGCGTTTTTTGCTTCGGGCTGCTCTATGCTTGGCACTTTCTTAAGGCGCCAGGTTATCCGCCGCTACTTATCTGGGCTGTTTTGCTAGGCAGTTTTGCTGTGTCCATGGGTCTGGCTCTGGTCTTTTGGCGATGCCCAAAGTGTAACGAAATTCTCTACCGAACTTCGAAGTCCGGAGCTGGTCTTTTATTCTGGCTTTCTGACCCAGAAGACTGTCCGTATTGCGGTGTTAAAATAAATAAATACAAAGACTTAGATTAGTCTTATTGAGTTGCGGTGCGCCGCAGTATACAATAGGGGTATCTCGCGGATCTCTCTGCTCAAATCGTAGAACGTCAGTAACACTTTATATGCCCTTTAAAAAAATCTTTAAGTCGATGCCGGCTCCGGTTTTAGTGATGTTTTTTTTGTTTCTGCTTACGCCTTTTCTCTCTCTCACCTTTATCGATAAGCCCTGGTCATTTGCCGCCCATCACGGCATATTGCGCACGCTTGTCATTCTTGCCGCCTATTGGGTAGTCCCGCTTTCGCTCGCCTATTCGTTGGCATTTCGCCACCATCTCTTTCTTCCCCTTTACGGTCTGCAGTGTGTTGCTCTCCTGGCCCATTCTATTTTGAACGCCAGCGATATTCCCCTCGATATGGCTTTGGCGCGGTACATCCTCATCGCCTTCATGGGGTACATCGGCTTCTTTTTTGGGAACAAAGACTTTCTCTACCCTCTTCTGACATCAGACTTTCGTATTTGGCGAAAAACGCGACGCATTCGGGTTAATTATGAGATCCATCTTACCGGTGAGAAGCCCGAACACCGGGTGCCAGCAAGGATAAGGGACCTCTCCACTGGTGGTCTTGCGGTTGGCTTGGATACCCGCCATCACGAAACTTTTGTAAAACGCAAAGGTGAGGGTGACGTCATTCGTGCCGTGGTGCGATGGGGCGGGAAAGAGAGAGAGTTTCCGGCCCGAATCATGTGGGCCAATTTTAGCGATGGCGTCCGTTATTTCGGCCTACAAGTAAATGAGGATCAGGGGCTAAATGAGTTTGTCGGGTGGATTCGAAACGAGATTCAGATTGAAAAGAAGCTGCTTAGGACCTCAGCCCCTATTTTTGAACACGATGTTCACGATACGGCCTTGGCCTATTGGGTTCTCTTTGTAGTTCTCTCTTTTGGCATACCGGCCTTGGCGGCCTTAGCCTAACGCGCTGTTTTCCTGCCCTCTAAATTGCGCTACTGTCCCATTCAATGAGCTTTAACGATCTGTTCTCCGGTCACGCTAAAACTTACTCAAAATTTCGCCCTGGGTATCCCGATAGCCTATTTAAGTACCTTGCCGGGCTTTGCCCAATCAAGGACACGGTTTGGGATTGTGGCACTGGCAACGGCCAGGCGGCCCTGGCGCTCTCCTCCTATTTTAAGAAGGTCATCGCTACGGACGGGAGTGCGGCCCAATTAGAATCGGCCCCCCGTTTTGCTAATGTGGAGTATCGGGTAGCAGTCGCTGAAAACTCCGGTTTGGCGCCGGCGAGCATCGATCTGGTTACTGTGGCGCAGGCTCTGCATTGGTTTGATTTGGCTAAGTTTTTCCCTGAAGTGCGCCGCGTTCTTAAACCTAAAGGGTTGCTAGCAGTCTGGTGTTATGGGCGTTCGGTAATTAACTCTGAGCTGGATGCGGTGGTGGACGATTTTTACGCTGTGACCCTAAAGGGCTATTGGGACCCTGCGCGCCGATTTATTGACGAAGGGTATACTACGATTCCGTTTCCTTTTGAGGAGCATGAGCCGAAGGCCTTTGAACTTTCCGCCGAGTGGAACCTCGGGGAGTTTCTCGGTTATCTAGATAGTTGGTCGGCAGTGCAGACCTATATCAAAAAGAAGGGGAAAAGCCCGCTACCGGACCTTGCCGAGCAGATGTTGCCGCTATGGGGCAAAAAAGAAGTAAAGCGTGCGGTGCGTTGGCCTGTTTCCTTGAGAGTGGGCCGACTTTGACATCGGCCCGCCCTCTCAGAAATTCTTTACCTGTTGCTACTACCGATCGAAGTTGAGCTCTTCGTCAAAATCCTCGAAGCGATCCATCGAATAAATGTCTTCGGTTTGGACCTCTTTAACGCGGATTCCCGTATCGTATTCCAACCCTTCGTTCTGGTTGTCCTGCTCTACGGTTTCAGACGAGCCTTCTTCCCCATTTGTGGGCGTGTACTCCGCCAACCTCTTGGGCCTACGACCGCGCCGCCCCATCGGACGACCAAAAGGACTCGGTTTAGATTTGTTATCTGCTTTTGCCGTCTGACGTTTTTCAATCGCCTGAAGCAACTTGGCAGATATCTTCTTTCCCTCGTTCTTTTTTGTAGGTGACGCCTCGGCGGAGACCGCCTTGGCAGTTGTGGGTTTCGCCTTAGCAACGAGTGTCTTTTTTGACGTCACGTTAGCTTTAGCAATCGCCGGTTTACGAGCTGATGCCTTCGCCTTTGCAGGCAATGAGGTCTTCTTGGCCATGTTCCCCCCCGAACGAGATGACCAACAACAAACCCGCTATCTCAAGTAGTTTTCACTCTCTAGTACTTAACTTGAAACCCGATAAAATTTAAAATGAGAGTTTAGTTAGACAATTCATGGATAAACTTAATTCAAGTTTTATGCAATAAGAAAGTCTTTGATTGCGCGTCATGATCGCGTGTGTTAGTCGAGAAAAATTGGTTTTACGTCGAAAAAATTATCAAGGAGCAATCAATGGCGAAGAAGAAAAAGAAGGCCGTAGTTAAGGCTAAGGCAAAAAAAGTAGCAAAGAAAAAACCAGCGAAAAAGGCGAAGAAAGCTGCAACCAAAAAAGTTGCAGCGCGTCGTCCTGCTAAAAAAGCTGCAAAGAAAACGGCAACGAAAATGAAGCCGCAACGTGCCACAAAGGCCCGTGCGACTACAAAGAAAAAGCCGGTACTTCATGCAGTGAGTTCGGGTTTGGTTGGGGCGACCGGTGGAGTTCTCGCTGGTGCCTTGGCTGGGGCCGCAATAAGCAACATGCACCCATCGAGCAATGGTAACGGTACCTCGGCTACCGAAGAGTAATCGTCCTCACTGAGGGCAATTACTTGTTTGATTTTGGGCTTCGTAGACAGGTCATCCCTGCCTACGAAGCCTTTTTTCTTTTTAAGACCTCTAAGATTTCGTGAAAAAGGTGGGTGGTGGATCCCGACTGCGTCCGCTCCCGATCCCGAGCGGGTTGGAAAAAGCGTTTTGCCATTTCCCCGTCCGGCGTTTTTACGTGAATATAAAACGTGCCCACCGGATCTTCTGCTGTTCCCCCGTCCGGTCCCATATATCCAGTGATGGCGGCAATCACCTCACAGCCGCTTTTCTTTGCTAAGGCGTCGACCAACTGTCGTGAGCAGCTAGCCGAAACGGCCTCCTCTTCGGATTTGAGGGAAAGGCCAAGCATCGTGTTTTTGGCCTCATGCTGATAGACGACCTGGGCTCCCCAAAAAACAGTAGAGGCGCCGGGAATTCTGGTAATGCGATGGCTGGCTAGCCCTCCCGTGCAAGATTCAGCCAGGGCCAATTTCCATTTTTTTGCTTTAAGTGCTTCCATTACCAGAACTTCGAGATCTTTCTCTTCCGTTGTGTAAACAAAATGAGAGACGATGCCCTCAATCTCCTTTGAAAAGGAACCAAGACATTCTGTGGCATTGGGCACTGCGGAGCTTACGTAAAGGACAAGATGATTTTCCGGATAGTGGGTTCGATAACCAAGCCAAGCGCCGGACGGCAATTTGGCTTCAACCGGATCCATTAGCCGTTGGACCTGCGACTCTGGGATGCCAATCAATCGCCAGCTCCGGTGCCATACCGTGGCAGCACCACTTTCGTGATGCATTTTATGCAAGCGGGGGAGCACGTGCTCAGCCCAGATCGCCTTCATCTCTTGGGGAACTCCTGGCAGAAAGAAGAAGCGGCACCCTTTCCATTCCATCGTGAATCCAGGAGCCAGCCCGTAAGAGTTCAGCAGAGGCTCTGTTTTTTCTGGATAGTGAACCTGTTTCAGGTTGGTTGTGTCCACCGTCCGTTTTCGCTCGGCGAAAATTCGGATTAACTTTTCTTTAGAGGGTTCGTGAATTCTCAACGAACCTCCCATGAGTCGGCAGACGGTATCTGCCGTCTTGTCGTCGGAAGTGGGGCCAAGTCCGCCAAAAACAATGGCCGCCCGGCTCCGTTCCGAAATTAAATTTAGTGAGGCAATAATTTCCGTTTCGTCATCGGCGATGACACTCGATCGAAACAGCCGAATTCCCAAGTTAAAAAGTTGAGCTCCAACAAAGGCGGAGTTGGTATCAGAAACCTTCCCGGTCAATAGCTCATCGCCGATCGCCAGTGTTTCAACAAAATTAAATGCGCTCATAGAAAGTGAGCCTAAACCAGAGTTAGGGGATTTTAAAAGCAGGAGAAAAAATTAGGATGGTGACACTGTCCGTTTTCTCACAATGACTCTTTTTTCTAAACGGCGCCGCTCTTCTTCGCGGGCTTTGGAGACTTCCTCTTTTCGGCGAGCCTCCTCATGCCGAAGCTCTTTCATTTTCTCCAACCACTTGGGGAGATCTTCGACGTCGGCCACTTTAAAACGGATCATTTCCTTAAGGCAATCTAGAGCGGTCATCCTTTTTTTTCCAGAACGAGTTTTGATGACCAATAGCTCGTTTGAGTGGAGGCTTTGGCAAAGCTCACACATACGGGCCTCTTCAAAAACATGGGCGCTTACACAGCTAACCAAATGGCTGCCTTCCAGATAGCTCAGCATTCGATCGGCCATCTTTTGTCGGAGCAGATCTTTTTCGTGGGGGTCCATTGCCATGCTTTCATTCTTAGCAAAATTGGCCACGCGGATCAATTCGACTCTGTGCATCCTCAATAATCGGCTGCCTTAGTCGCTCCCAAGGTGAAATCTTCGATAAATTGCTGTCCCAGCCCCAGGAGACCCGCTATCTTGCCACGGAGGGAAAAACTCCATGAAAAGAACTGTTTGGCTCAGAGCGAACCTGGTGACCTTGTTTGTAGGGCTGTTTTGGGCCTCCCAGGCGCTAAGGGCTGAGCCCCTGGCCGGCAACGTTGAGTTCGGCACCTCGGTGGCCCACAGTCATGGTTCGCAGAACCTTTGGACCAATCCTGCCGCTCTGGGTTTTGATACCGATCTCAACGGAACTCGGTTGATGCTCTCGGAGTCTTTTGGTTTTAGTCGCGTTCAAGCGCACGATTTTGCCGTGACCATGGGTTACGGCCTGCTTGGGTTGGGAATGGAAGAGGTCCAATTTGCCCCCGGCAAGCGCCAGCGCATTGGATTTGCCTTGGGGCTTCCTGCGATTCCTATTTGGCCATCGTTGCCCCCTTCGCTGTACTTGGGACTGCGTTACGTTTTAGTCCGCTCCGACGCGGCTTCGTTAGGTTCCTATGACTCCATTGGCGTTGGCGCCCAGTTGCGCCCTTCCAAGTTTTGGAGTTTGGGAATGTTCATAAACGACTTAAACCGTCCGCAACTTATGGGCACATCGATTTCTCCCCAGTTCATTTTTGGAGGCACGATTCGGCCACTCTCATGGCTGACGCTTATGGCGGATGTGGACACGAAAGGGGATAATTTTTTTAGGAAGGTAGGCTACCAAGCCAACGTGATTGGAGAGGTCATCCCCGGTCTGTTTTTGCGTGCCGGCTACCATGACCAGTACCAGTGGTCTTTTGGAGCGCAGATCCGTCTGGGAAATCTCAAGGTGAGTTCCTCGGTTCAACCTAGCTCGGCGGCTCCGCGAAGTGTCACCATTCAGTTGGAGGCCAACACTCAGCCCTATGCCACTTCTGTTCTCCAGCCGCGGACCGCACTGCGCGTGAGGATCGACAATCAAGTGGATGAGATGGGCGCCCGGGGCGGCCTTTTTATCAAAGATCGGCCATCACTGTTAGACGTGATCGAACAGCTAAAAATGGCTAAAACGCAAAGCCGTGTCGAGGTGGTGATTATCCGCCTTGAGAGCTTTGGAATGGGGCTTGCGGCAGCTGAGGAGTTGCACGACGCCGTCTGGCAGGTTCGCCAGGCAGGCAAGCGGGTTGAGGTGTTTTTAGGTAACGCCGGCATTAAGGAATACTTAATCGCTTCGGCTGGTTCGCAGATTCACATGGAGGCGGCAGGCGAGCTCAAGATCCTGGGACTTAAGTCGCAGCGTTACTTTCTCAAAGGGACGTTAGACAAAATTGGAATTGAAGGGCAGTTCCTTGCCAGAGGCGAATTTAAATCGGCTCCAGAAATGTTCACCCGCAAAGAGAGTTCAGAACCGTCGCGGCGCGCCACGCTGGAACAGCTGGAAGCGGCGGAGACCGAGGTTCAAGGCCTACTTATGAAATCGCGTCGCATTGATGCGACGAAATGGCAGGCCATTGTGGATCAAGGCATTTTTGGAGCGGAAGAGGCCAAGGCCATAGGACTGGTCGATACGATTTCCGGCTGGCAAAGAGAGGGCGAACGCTTACGCAAGGGCTACCTTGCCGTGGACGACCTCACCCTTGAAAGCGAGCGAATGGCGTTGCCTCCCCGGGTGGCCGTGATCTTGGCCGATGGTGATATCCTTAGGAAAAAGAGTCGTCTCTTATCCCTGGGGGGAGAGTCCCACGTTACGCCCGAGTCAGTGGAAAGGCAGTTCCGTCGGGCGATGACTGACCGTCGCACCGGCGCGATTGTGTTTCGTGTCTCGAGTCCCGGAGGAGAGATCCTTCCCAGTGACGAGATTGCCGCCATGGTGGAGCGGGCGAAAAAAGATAAGCCGGTGATTATTTCGATGGGTGACGTGGCGGCCAGCGGTGGTTACCTGATTTCGGCGCCGGCAGACCGAATTTTTGCCGATAGTCTGACTCAAACTGGATCGGTAGGAGTCTTCCTTGGAAAGTTTAGTCTTAGTAACCTCTTTAAAAAGATCGAACTCAAAAAGGAGATTCTTGGCGGCGGACCTTTTGCCGCGTTGGACTCTGAAGATCGTCCTTGGAATGATGCCGAACGAAAGTTACTTATTCGGCGCATAGACCAATATTACGGAGGCTTCACCAATTTTGTGGCGAAGGCTCGAAAGATGAATCCGATTGATGTTGAGAAGGTGGCTCGTGGTCGAGTGTGGATTGGGCGCCAGGCGCTGAAGAATGGTCTGGTCGATGAGATCGGCGGTTATTCTAAGGCGATCGGTTACGCGGCAAAGTCGGCCGGTTACCAGGGCGATGATTATGAGATTCATTTTGTTGCTGAGACGCCGGGGATTTTAGATCTTTTTGAAGAAGGTGGATTGATGAAGGCTGAGCGAACCGATCTTTCCAGCGAACTCTTCATTCACTTAGTTGGTAAAGAGAGTCTTCGTTCGCTCCAGTGGATGAGCATACTCAAAGAACAGCCCTTTCTTTATTGGTCACCGGCAGTTTTTTAAAGGGAAATATTCTATTCGTGGCTTACCGCAATTTCTGGAGTGCTCAACAGAAATTGTTTTTGGTGAGGAGCAATGGCTTTGGCAAGCGCCTTGGCTTGAGTACGGGGATCAGACTTTAAGAAACCCTCAGTAATCATCATCGATGATTCCTCTAAGCGCGCGATGGAATTTTCACTTTTACGAACCAAGAGTCCGGCGCGTTCAAATACGATTTCATCGGAAATAGAAGCGCTAATTTTATCCAATTGTCCGTAATAGCCAGGCAATCTGCTCAGCAGCTCGATGACGGCTTCGCGCTCTTCTTGCGTGGCTTGGCGAATCTCTGTGGCGCGTTCGTTTGGCCAAGCGGCTATCACTACTAACGCCACAAAAAAGGGAATAGCAAAGAGCACAATGGTTCGCGCCTTATCCAACGGATTGCGAAAATGTTCCGGCGTGTCGTCTAGTAGATTCACAAAAATCATCCTCTTGCCCCTACCGCCCAAGGTGGATCTAAAGCGCTTTTTGGCCAATCTGTTTTGGCTCAAGTGCTACTAACCCCGTATGCAGCCAGTGGACCAAGAGGGTTGAACCTAGGGGATTGGGATGTGCTGTCTGAACGGTAGCCAGAGGGACAATTTTGGGCTGGGTATAGCAGGGCGTGCTTCAATGATTTGTCACAAGTCCCGCAGGGACAGGACGGTAGTCTCAGCCATCGAATCCGGCACAGGTTCTTGCTAGCTCGAGCGGTTGAGACTCCCCGGCCTTTGGCCTGAGAGATCAAGGAAAAGTCTATTTGCAGACGCCGGTTTGTCGAAGCAGAAGCAGAGTTTCCAGTGCGATCTTTAAGGCGTTATCGTGAGCGGGAATGGCATCGATCATGTTTGCCCCAAGAGAATGCGTATAGCGCTTGAGTTCCTTGTTCCCCACCAAAAGCAGAAACTCTTTGTCGTTTCGTTTCAAACAACACATGGGCGTTTCCTCTGAAGTCTGCGATTTGGCGCAGGGGATGATTTCGCTTTCCATCCCAATGACCGGAGCACAAAGAAACCAAACCGCCAAAATGAAAAACGCACGCTTCACGCCGTTGGCCTGTGCAATCTAGGGGCCACTGTTGATGGGGACAATCCTGATGGATCTTTTTGGCCAATCCCTTTAGAACGGGAGGGTCATGCCAAGAGAACTATTTTTTATTATTTCCCTCAGCATCTTTTTTTCTGGATTGGCGACGCCTACCTTTTCCCTGTCCGACGAAGTTGAACTTGCGCCCGTGGCCTCTAGCTTTTCCTTCTCTTTTGAAGGTTTACGAACTCCGCCTCAACTCAAAGGGACCCAAACCCTGGAGTTGTGGGTGGTCCGTCCTCAACAATGGTTAGAGGGAGTTCCTGAAGGAGTGGAAGTCTATGGGGCTGGCCCCACTTTAGCTACGAAAACATCGGTTTTGCCTTTCGTTGAGCTCACCCTGCCTGAGAAACGGGCTCTCTTTAGTGAGAATCGCGCGTTAGCCTATCGATTGTTACAATCAGTTTTTGAGTTTCGTATGTCTCAGGTGTTACGGGATTTTAGAGCTGATTCGGAAAACGCGTTACCGCCAAAAATAAGAGAGGAACTGGCTTCGATAAAAAGCGGCAAACGGGCGTTTGCTATTTTGTTTCGGCCCGGTGGTTTCGGCCCCGAACAGATCGAGTTGGTAACGGGCGTCTCCTACCAATCGGCCACGGGCATCCTATCGGAGAATCGGCATAAGGGCAGAGCGGTACTTGCCACTGGGGCTCTTTATCAGGGGATACCAACGCTGGGGCAAGTTTTAGAAAATTTTACGGATAACGAGTTCATGGAAATAGGTGGCACGGCCGCGCGTTCCGAAGTGGGAGAGCCCACTACCTTTCTCTCGATCCTTCCCCAACTGAAGGTAAGGCCTAAGCGACCTTATCTAACTGGGGATCGAGCAGAAATAACCACCTTCGCAAAGAATGAGAATTCTCCTTGGGATTTAGTTCCTACCATTCATCAACTTCTCATCACGCTGGGAATCACACGGTTCGGGTTTACGCCAATTGACCAGAAGGGTTTCCCTGATGAATGGAGTCAAATATTGACGCAGTCTTTTTTTAAAAAGTTTCTAGTTTTTTTTGCCAGAGTCGAAGAACGCATCCACGCAGAAAGAAAAGTGAGGCCACTTTATTCCTTGGGAGAATATCAGGTGGCCAATCTCATCCCGAAGTACCGACGCATAAATTCTTTGGTCATCGAAGCAGTAGGTCAGCCAAAAGGGAAAAACCCTCTTTCGAGGATGTATAAAGATTTTATGGGGTTTAGGGTAACGAGTCATTTCCCAGACGATCCCGATCTTGCGGGCTGTTCTACCGATCTACTAGAAATTTCTACCGAAGAATTTGAATTAGCTTTGGCGGAGCGTTTCAAAAAAAGACCTGGTGCGGAGATCCTTAAGTCTGGTGAAGTAAAGGCCAGTTTTATAAGCTACCCGTGGCCGTCTCTGCGGCTTACGGGGGCCTCATTTTTTTTAATGCAGCCCGCTCACGATCGAATTGCTGCAAAGGTGTGGCTGGCTGCTTTGGCCAAAGATCCTGATATGGCTGACTCAATCGATAGGGCAAATAAGACAGATCTCGACGCTCACTATTGTTCCGATTTATTGGCTGGCGTGGGCACCCTACGCCTTCACTAAAAAGCCGGTTTTTCTGCGCGCCAAATGAGTAATAATTTAAGGGGCGGACTGGGTGTAAAAGCCGGTCTCTTGAAGAGCCGCGAATTTTGTTAAGCAAGCCGCGTGTTGTATCGGCGCGGTCCTTGGGGAATGGGCAAACTGCGCGATTGCATCCTTAATGTCCCCTTGATGCTCGGATTTGTGGGCTAACTCAAGAAGCGAGACCAGCACCCGAAGACGCTTGCTGGTTCTTAAAATGTTCTCGGCATTTACTTTGGGATCTGTCCTCTCCTGCCTTTGATAACCCTCTTCCATGATGCCATCCAAAAATGAGCTTAGGGTCGCATTACTAGGT
>JAYVQZ010000387.1:0-19738 GCA_043776735.1 Deltaproteobacteria bacterium
AACTTCTTGATGTGCTTGGAGGGAGGGCGACCTCCAGTATTCCCAAAAAAAGAAATATGGCTGGCGAGATATCCGGTACGTCACTGTACGTCCTGCTAAAGCGGTGCCTGAGTAAGTGATCGCCTTTCCTTGTACCGAGCAACTTTTTTGAAATCGGCACGGCCCCTGGGCTTTCTCCCAAACCAATTCGAGCTCCGGACGTTGGTAGGCTTCCACGGAGAAAACGCGCGACTGCGAAATCGTTCTGTTGTTTTGGGTGAGTCTAACTTCTAGGGAATAGGAACCCATCATGCCTTGCTCTGGAATGGTAAAATCACCGGACAAGCTTGCCTTGTCGGTGAGCTCCAGTTTGGTATCAAAAAAAACCTTTCCGCTCGCATTGCGGGCGATGAGATTTAAGGTGTCTTTTTTGGATCTCCATTTCCAACCGGGGTATCCACGTTCAAAGGCCGTGACTTTGAAGTGAACCGTTTGCCCTTGCCGATAAACGGGCCGATCTAGATCCAGTAGCAGGAGTATCTTTTCTTCCTCTCCTTGGTAAAGATTAAGAGGCGACTCCAGTAGGGCATAGTTGCTGTCTTTTTTGACCAACGGATCTAGGGAAAGGGATTGGAAAGTGCTGGGTAGTTTTGCAAAGTTGGCGTGCCCCTGGCGATCGGTGGTCTGCTCTCTTTTTTCCGACTTCTGCCAATTGGTGCGTTGTAATGCCTCGACGTTAAGACCAGCGAGTGGGGCTCCGGTATTGGAATCCACCGCGTAAATATGAAATCCTCCTAAGGCGTTGGTTTGGAAGGGGCCGGCAGAAAGGCTGGTATTGGCCATTGGGGCCGCCGAACCAAGTAGGGTGGTCTGGGAAACTCTCACGAGCGCTCCGCGAATGATTCCGTTCTCTGTGCTAAAGGCGGAGTTATCGGCCACTAAGAGCACATAGAATCCACTTTTTGAGGCGGGAATTGACGTTGAGTGGGTTGAAGCCCGATAGCGTTTTGGATAGTGCGGCTTAACACTCCAAGAGGCAGTAGGTTTTTGTTTAAGCAGTGCGGTAAGCAGTTCGTTATCGAGTGATTTGAGAAAGTAAAAACCATTGTCCTGAGTCGCCGATTTTTGGCTATTGAGCTGTTCCCAGGAAATGGGAAGCCAACGAAAAAAAAGTGTTTCCGTGTTGCGCGAGATTACAGGCACTTTCTGCTCGATTCCCGGAAGCAAGGGACGGGTGGTGAAGTTAATTTCTGGTTGTTCCAAACGAGATCTCAAGTTGAGGCAGGCTTGACTGCTTTCGGAGCGCGGGTCCCACTTTTCCACCTGGTGGCAAAGGGAAACAGACTTTTCGGGCTCCCTCTGAGCATCAAACGCTGTGGCCAACAGGGCTCCCAGGCGCGCTTTTGCTCGTTTTGACGATAGGGATTGGTTTCTCTCTAGAAGTGATTTTAAGAAGAGGGCCATTTTTTGTGGTGGCTTGGAAAAGAGTTCCGGATGGGAAAGGGGAAGCGCCCATCTCTCCACATTCCAAAGTTCTTTGGTGGCAGGGTTTAGTTCTGCCACGGTTTCGTAGAGGCCCCCTATCTTATCCGCTCGCGTAACGTTGGCTCCCATTGCCTTTTTCAAATCGAGTTTTATAGGCATGGCGTTGGGAAAGGGGGCAACGGGTGACGTTGTTCGGGTCAAAATAAAATTTGCCCAACGATGGGCTATGAGTGACCAAAAGCTAGCAAATTTATCGGCATCGATCTCTTTCACCTGAAGGTAAGCCGATTCGCTGGCCAACGTGACATGGCCCAGCAACTCGCGTTCTGGCCAGAGGCTCAGGTAGGTCTTTTGAATTTCTCTCTCCCAATCAGCACCACTTCGTTGAGTGATATCTCCAGTTCTCGCGACGGCCTCCTCGGGATTTCGCCAACCGAATTGAAGTAGGTACTGTTCGTAAATTTGGGTTTGCAGAAAAAGCAGCCGGGCACGCCACAATCCCGAAGGTGGCAACTTTAAGTTTGAGACAAATTGCGCGGCCTCTTGATAGCGATGCAAGGCCGCTTCACATTCGGCTTTTCGGTATTGCGCTTGCCATCGGGATTCCCCACCGATTTGGATCACCGCCTCGTAGAGGGATTTGGCTTCAGAGTACTTCTCACTTTTAAAGAGCACTTCAGCTTCCCCCAGGGAAGGAGTACCTAGCGCGCCCCCGATTGAGAGGAGCGAAAAGAGAAATGAGAAAAAAAATAATGTGCGCTGAGAGGTCATCGCTGAGGTTCTCCAATAGGCCTATATCTTTCGTTGGTTGAGCATAGTGGAGAAACCTCAGCGAGCCATTGTGCGCCGGGACAATTTCTAGTCAGTAAACGGGGGGACTGAAGGAAATGCCTGGCATTCACCGTAGACGGCCGACCCCATTTTCAGGCAAACTGGATTGGTAACTCCGCTAGGTCCCTCTGGCCCTTCGTCTCCTAGTGGTCCCATCGGTCCTTGAAGCCCGGATTGCGCAGCGGGACAAAAATGTGCCGGATCGCGAACTCCGGGTCCTCCACCTGGGCCACCAATACCGCCCGGCCCTCCGGCCCCACCTTTTCCGCCAAGTCCAGGCAAGGAGGTGGGGCGGATTTCAATCCCTGAGGGGTTTTGAATATGCGCAAATATTTTTGCTCCGTCGCCGCCCCGGTTCCCGGTGAATCCTTGGCCGCCTTTCCCTCCTGAAGTTCCTGGCTGACCATTGCCGGGCGGAGTGAGGCACTCCAGATTTTGCCAATGGGGATCATTGAGCGGTTTGTTACGGAGATCGTGTAAAAGAACCGCTGCGTCGATAAACTCAGACCATCTGGATTTTCGAAGTTCCGCAGAGAGTTGCATTTTAAACGGCGTTCCTTGCGCACCGACTGTTCCCGCGACCCCCGGGACACCTGGTTGGCCCGCACCGCCTCTCTCCCCTCGTCCGTTAACAAAGAGAATTCCGTTTCCCTTTGCCGCTTTAATCACTAAATAGCCTCCCGATCTTCCAGCTTGCCCTTGTGGGGGAACAGCGTCTTGCAAAAACGACGTAATCGTCGCTCCTTCTGAAACAATTTCATCCACATTAATTTCCAGAGCCCCCTCTTCAGCAATTAACGTGGAACCCGCCCTAAGAAAGAGGCGGTGAATGCCAGAGATCGTGCGAAAGGTTTTGGACCCTTGGATTTCCAAATCCCTAGGGATAGCTATTTCTGCCCGAAAAGCGCGAGCTGATTCCACTGTGGTTCCTTCAATAAGGAGGTAGCGACAGAACTCCCCAGGCTGAACGTCGTTGTCGATAAATTCTCTAGTTCCTTTTTCTAGGATCCCTAAAGCGGTCCGATTTCTAGTTTTCGATTCTCGCAATAAGGTCCAAGCCTCGGCGGACTCAGGGAGCTCGGGCCACTTCAGATGGACTTGGAATGCCTGAGGGGCAGCTCCCTCGATTAAAGTGGCCGACAGCCCACGGGTATCTTCCTTTGGGGATAGGGGTGGTCTGGGTGCCGTAGTGGAAGGGGAATGGGAGTCCTTATTTAGGATTCCGCAGCCCGCGAGTTGAAACAGCGTTAACAAAACAAGTAATTTGTTCATAGGAACCTCCGGACGGGTTACTAAGCAAGCTATGGGCCGGGAATTCTAGGCCGGCGGGCAGAGAAGGGGACTGAAAAGGCGGCCCGATCGTCCATTTTTCCTAAGCCCGGGCCAACACGTTCAGTTGGCGATGTCTCGGGATTGAGGTAGTTACTAGCCATGTCTGCCGATGTTACCAACGAGGTCAACGAGGACCGCCAGCCCGTCTGGGAGCATCTGGATGAACTACGATCCCGACTTATCCGAGTTACGATCGCAGTGATTTTGGCAACTCTGCTTACCTATCAATTTTCTGAACGACTGGTACGGTGGTTGGAAGCGCCGCTCCTTAAAGCACTGCCTGCCTCTCAAGCCTTTCTCTACTTCACGGGCGTGGCCGATAAATTTTTTGCCTATTTGAAAGTCTCTGTGATTGCAGGGCTAGTTTTAGTATCTCCCTACCTGCTTTTTGAACTTTGGGGATTTATTTCGCCTGCCCTTCACCAAAGTGAGAAAAAGTTCGTGGTTCCCTTTACTCTGTTTGGCAGCGTCTCCTTCATTATAGGAATTGCGTTTGGCTATTTGGTTGTCTTGCCTACGGGCTATGACTTTCTGGTTAACTACGGGTCTTCTCAGGAAAAGCCGCTTATCACGATTGTGGAGTATTTCTCGCTGACGTTAAAACTGCTTTTGGCCATGGGTCTGATCTTTGAAGTTCCGGTTGTGATGGGGCTCTTAGCGCGGTTGGGGATTTTAAAGTCAGGAATGCTAAAGCAATACCGCAGGCAGGCGATTGTGATCAATGCCGTTGTGGCCGCGGTTATTACCCCTACGCCAGACGCCTTTACCATGATCCTAGTCTTAATCCCGCTTCTGTTGCTTTATGAACTTGGAGTGCTCGCGGTCAGTTGGATTGAAAAAACTCCTGAGGATAATTTTACAGGGGGCCGACGTGAGCCTGAGGCTGTTTGAAACCATTCCCTCGGTAGAAAAACTTTCCCGCTCGCTTGAGCCAAACTGGGAAAAAAAAATTCCCCGCCGCCTACGAAACCGCATTGTCCGGAATTATCTAGAAACCTGTCGAGCCATGGCCTCCAAAGGTATTCAAATTCCCACGTTTACAGCAATGGAAACTGCGGTGGAACAAATCTTTAAAAAACTGACTCACCGCCAATTTCGCAAAGCAATCAACGCCACGGGCGTCATTCTTCATACCAACTTAGGAAGGGCCCCGGTAGGGAAGGAGACTTTAGAAAAAGCGGTGACCGAATTGAGTGGCTATTCTCTTTTGGAAATGGACGAAAACTCGCCCCAAAGGGGAAGTCGCACGCAAACTATTGAACCGTTACTCTCTCATCTTTGTGGCGCTGAGGCGTCGATCGTTGTGAATAACAATGCGGCCGCGGTACTGCTCTCCCTATTCGCTCTAGCTCGAGGAGAGGGGGCCATTGTTTCTCGGGGAGAGCTGGTGCAAATTGGTGGAGGATTTCGAGTTCCTGATATCTTGGAGGCCAGTGGGTCCCCCCTTATCGAAGTGGGAACCACGAATATCACCACACCGCAAGATTACTTAGCGGCCATGAAAGAAAACCCAGGGGCCGTTTTAGTCAAAGTCCACCAGAGTAATTTTGTAATGCAAGGCCATGTGGATAGCGTCTCTGTCGGCGAACTTGCCCGAATGGCCGATGCTCACGGTGTTGCGCTCATTGTGGATTGGGGTTCTGGCTCGCTGTGGGAAAAGGTGGGGGAAGAGCCCTCTGTTTCCGATCTTTTGCATGACGGAGCACCTGTTCTTTGCTTCAGCGGGGATAAACTCTTAGGGGGGCCGCAGGCAGGAATCGTGGTTGGTAAAAAAGTTTTTATTGATCGGCTAAAAAACTCTCCTCTTTACCGGGCTTTACGATTGAGTAAGTTTGAGCTTTTTCTTCTCGAAAATTGCCTTCTGGATTTCTTAGCAGGAATCCCCAACGAAACTCAAAAGCTTCTCGCGCTTGGTGAAGCTAGCCTTAAACTCCGCGCCGACAGACTCTCTCAGATCTTAAACGAGGCGGGGCTATCTACTTCTGTCGTTCCTGGCCAGAGTACCGTGGGCGGAGGAACCTCGCCGCAACTTTTACTGGATAGCTGGCTGGTCGAATGGGCAGTGAATTCTGAACGGGCGGCACAGCTTTTGTTTGAGGAAAGTCCTGCTGTCATTGTCAGGAGGGAGAGAGGGAAAGTTCTAATGGATTTAAGAACCGTTTTTGAAACTGAAGATGAGATTCTTTTTACGGCGTTGAATCGAGTCGCCTCTCAAATCTAAGATGTTTGTTCTTGGCACCGCCGGGCATGTGGATCACGGGAAATCATCCCTTTTGCGCGCTCTTACCGGCTTAGAACCGGACCGACTTCGGGAAGAAAAACAGCGAGGCATGACGATTGAGCTCAATTTCGTGTGGCTGGACTCTGCGGAGTTTGGCCGCGTTGGAATTGTCGACGTCCCGGGCCACCAGCGTTTTGTGAAAAACATGGTAAACGGGGTTGTCTCGCTCGACGCTTTTCTTTTTGTCGTGGCTGCCGACGATAGTTGGATGCCTCAGAGTGAAGAACATCTTAATATTTTAAAAGCTTTGGGGGTCGCTCATGGCTTGGTGATTATCACAAAGTCCGATCTGGTTTCCCCAGAGCATTTAAGTGATGTGGAAGCTGAGGTTAGGGAGAAATTTGCCTTAGCGGGATTTTCGGGTCTTTCCGTTCTTCCCTTTTCGATTCATCAACCGGTGATCGCTGTGAGATTAGCTCTTGAGGCGATGCTCAAACAATTACCAGCCCCAAAGACATCAGCATACGGCCGGCTTTGGGTTGACCGGGTTTTTACCCCGCGTGGATTGGGAGTCGTTGCCACCGGGACCTTGCGTGAAGGGGCGTTAAAAAAAGGCGACGTTCTTTGGGCTTGGCCAAGTGGACGAAAAGGGATGGTCAAATCGTTACAAGCCTATGGGGAGACCAAGTTAGAAATTTTTCCTGTTTCTCGTTTGGCGGTGCAACTTTCAGGTCTCGGTTCTAACGGAGTGGGTAGGGGCACTCTGCTTTGTACTAGAATGCCGAAGCTCACCAGCAACTTTGAAGCGCAAGTTCAGTTCTGGAAAAAAGTACCGGCCCGCAATTTCAAGGTAGCCTTTCATTATGGTACGGAAAAAACGTTGGCTCTGGTGATTGGGTTAGGAATTATCGACGGGGTCGGGCACGGGTGCCGAATTAAATTGGAGTCTCCGTGGCCCCTGAGATCTGGCGAACGCTTTTTACTGCGTGCTGCTGGCGAAGAGCAGACGATAGGCGCGGGTATTGTGGTTGATACCAATCCTCCGAAAGCAACCAAAGCCCAAGCCTTACTGAGATTATCGAATTTTAGCGACTCCTACGAGGGGTGGAGGAACTACCTGCAGGCGAAATCTCCTTTGTTAGATAGTGATGAGATCCAAAACGCCATTTATAACTCAAAAGATACGGAACATAAGTTATGCGACAGTAAGTTTACTGCCACTACGAAGGAGCTAAACCAACGGTTCCGCGTATCACTCAACGCCTGGATAAAGGTCAAACCCGCATTAGATCAACTTCTCACCGACCGGGTGGGGGCCAGGAGAAAGCCGTTTACAGCCACAGAACTTAGAAGCGTGATTGAGAACTCCCTCGGATGGCGCGGAGAAGAAGGGGAAGAATGCAGATGGCTTGGACCTCTCTTAGAGGCGCTTTGTGACGACAACTCCCTGGTGCGCAGTGGGGAAGGGTATCTGCCAAAGAATCTGAAACGAGAGGTCTCCCAGGTGGAGACCAAATGGCGTACTGAGATTTTGGAAATGCTGAGGGCGGGTGCACCAGCTCCTGTAAATCTCGCGCTTTGGTTTGAGAACAAAAAAGTAAAGAGAGAGGTAGCCCATCTGATGAGTAGGGAAGGGCTTGTTATCTATTTGCGCGAGGCATTTTTCCTTGAGACCTCAGCCATGATCCAATATCGGGTAAGGGTAAAAGCTATTCTTACGGAAAATGGCCAGGCCTCCACAAAGGAACTGCGTGATCTTTTTGGGTTGGCGAGGGAGCAAACGGTAATGATCTTGGAAAAGCTCGACGGAGAAGGCCTGACTTATTTCAAAGACAACGTCAGAAAACTCAATAAAAATATTTTTTAGGGTTCCCTTGCGTGCCCTCAACACCGGGGAAAATGATCTCTCGGACCAAGGGTTCGGGAGTCTTATTCGTAACGGTAAATGCGGCACTCCAAAAGATTCTCCGACCGTACCATTACGTCTCTTCTGAAGACTTCTTTTTAGCGCGCGACACATTGGATAGCTCGTCGAGCACGGCATGCAATTTATGGTGAAGCGTTTGGAGGCGATCCAAATTTTCTTTGATCTGCGCTATGCGAGCGTCCACAGGACGCTTTACTGGCGCGGGCTGTCTGATATCGGTAATAGGTGCCGGAGCCGACGCAGGGCTCGGGTTTGATTTCTTGGGCATGTGAATGGAAAATGCCGTCTTTTCTTGTGGGTGCACTTCGGGGTTTCTAACGATACTGTCAGTTTGCTCCAAAAGCTTTTTAACATCCACATAGACAAACCCAAATCCTTGATTGCGATCACGAAAAGCCATTATTCCTCCAACAACATCCACCGGGCTACTGCCAAGCCCAACCACGGGTACTACTGCACTGAGCAGAGGAGCTACTCTTCGGAGTTTTGCACTCGCCAGAGCCAAACCACTTGCTCGCGCCTCAAGAGAGCAACCGATGTGCCAGAAGATTCGTAGGGGCGCAAAATAGAAAGTAACGAGATATCAATAGTTTGCAAAACGAGTGCTCGTGTAGTGTCTGAGCAAGTGACGCAAATATATCTACAGCTGCGCCCAAACTTGCTCCTGATTTCTTAAAGAATACAGAGGATTTAGCCGATAACACTGAAGACAAATGGCTACTCCAAAAAACATATTGGCCAAACCCAAGCAAGCGCTTATCAGCCACCGCGGGGAAAGCTTTTGGAAGGCAGGCGCACTCACCGTGATGCTTCTTTCACTTGCGCACGGATTTTTAGGCGAGCCCTGGCTATTTGCGCACTGGCGACGATCCGATCGCGTTGGGGAGTTGCGGATGAAATCTGAAATTGAAAAACGGAACCTTTGGGGAAAGACGAGCTGGGCTGAGGGGCGTATGGAGCTTTTTGTAGGGGATAAGGTAGATGCTGATTTTACCGATGGAGGCGTATTCAAGGACGCTCAAGGGAGAGAGCAGCTTCTGAGCTATCCGTTTCGCGTACAAATGAGTTCGCAAAAGGAGATTCTTTTCTCTCCCCTATTTCGCCGGACTCAAGGGGTGAGCTGGGTGGCAAGAACGCCAACTAGAATTTTACCCCATTGGAACGAAATTTTAGGAACCTGGGCCAGTCTAAAGAAGGAGTGGGCGGAATTTAATGTGCTTTATCCAGCGCCAACTGGGACTGCCCTTTCCCTCAAAGGGAAAAAAAGGAAACTTAAGCGTCGGGCAAAACTCAGCGGCTCGACGTAGCCTAGGGGCAACGGATTTAAAAGCTTAGCGAGAAAAGGTGCCAAAAAAAGAGCCATGGAACAAAGATCAAAACATAAGGCGAGCCTTCAGGGCAGACGTTTGGGAAATGGGGGGTACCTTTTTGAAACCCTAAGCCAGATTTCCCTATGCATTGTCTTGTGTTTGGCAGTTGCCCATCCCGCTTTTGCCGAGGACGATCATGACCACGATCATGACCACGACAAACCAGCAGGCCCGTCTGGCAACAAAAACGGGGGCGGTCGGTCCAATCCTACGAAGCGGGTGAGACGTAATGACACTCCGCAAGCCGACGGTCCGGCGGAACGCCGATTTGAAGATGGGTGCTCCGTGAGCCCTCAAGGACTTGCTGATTTCGCCAATGGAGAACGTTATGACTACGGAAATTTAGTGACGTTTCTTACCAGCAGCGGGTGCGCCCCAGTGGCCCGTCAAGTTAGTTTATCGGCAATCTCTTACGGGGTTTCCTTTAGTGACAAGCTACCGTTTAAACTAGACGGATTTGGAAACTCGTTTCCCAAAGCGGATTTGGAAAGTGCGCGTCAACAGGAGCGAACCTTGGCCAATACCGCGCCAGCCATTTTAAGAACCAGCAGCCTTTCCTCAAGTGAACTGCTTCCCATCGTAGGGCAGCTGAGTATTTTATCGCCCACCGCGGGAAGGGCGGCCTTGGCCAACGTAATGCAAAAAGAGCTGGCTGCTGCTGACCGGCGCATGCAGGAAGACGGTTTAAAATCGCGCGATGGAGTGGCCTTGGATATTGCCAAGACCATGATAAAACTTGGTGCCGCCGAAGGCGTCATGGCGGCAAAACTTGCCGAGGAGTTGGAAGAACAAGCCGTACTGGCACAAGCGGACTCTCTTACGCGATCTTTTCGGGCCCTAGCAGCGGCGGCTAACGTGGAAGGCAGCCTGATCCCTACGTTTAATCTCGCAGCGGGAGCTCTAAGCCGTGGAGTTCAAAGAGGGCAAAAGATTTACGGTGAAGAAGAACGCGCCAATTTAATGAAGACTCTTTTTGCCGCCGTAAAGGCCTCCTTGACTACGACGGGCGCGCTGGAGAATGGGGCGGCACAGATCAATGAGGGCTTGGCCGCACTCCTGTCGGGGAAGGCATTGACCTCAACCCGACTGCGTAGCTTTTGGAAAGATGCTGTCAAAATCCTCACCCTTTCTCCTTCGCAGACAGCATTAGCCGATGCGGTGGCCTTCAGCGTGACGCCTCAAATTGTTTTTTTGTCCCCGCAAGACAAAGAGCCATTGCTTCAAGCTGCCCAGACCTATCCGGAAATCGCCGATAGCCTACAGCGAAATTTTCTTATCGCCTGGCGCAAAATCGCAAAAGACTATTTGAAGAAGAAGATCAATCGGGCCTATTACGTAAAGATGCGCGATAAGTATCTTGAACCCATGGTCAACGAGCTTCTCGATCTCGATCCCGTTTTGGTGAATCAAGAATGGCTGGCTACCGTGGTCCGCTTTGATTTGGTCGACGATGCTCAGATCGAAAAACGTTTTCCACGCCTTGTCCTCAACGAACTCGACCGCCGCGATAAAGCCAATCGGCTAGCCATGTCCCAAGCAGGGCCTGATCCTGTAGTCGAGGCCATGTCGGAAAACCTCTCTGTGGTATGGACCCTCTCTTCAGTTGAGCTGCCGGCCCTTTTTAAATGGGTCAAAAAATATGAGGAAAAAGAGGAGTAACGGCTGGTGTATAGCCGTTTTGAGAAGAACCTCGGGCTCACTGGCCATCGAGTCGCCAATCACCGAAATATGTGGGGATACCCCAACAAATCTCACTCTTTTGGGGGAGGCAATAGCGTCGAGGGGGTGAAGTTGCTGTATTTAGCCACATTTCCTCCCTAAGTTGGGGGATATTTAAAGAAATCCATTCGCCCTAAACTAAGGATGTAGTCAAAAACTATCAAGCCTTTGGAGAACACAATGAAAGCATGGAAGTACGTAAGCAAGAATGAAAAAGGATTCACCCTAGTCGAGTTAGTGATCGTCATGGCGGTTATCGCCGTGATCTTGTCAGTCGTTATTCCCAACTTACGTGGAATGCAGGCTGAATCGCAACTCACTAAATCAGAAGGTGAGCTGAATACTCTAAAAACCGCTATTACGTCTTACTGGCGTAATAATGCGAATGTGTACCCTGCAGATATCGCAACTTCGTTGACCAACGCTTCGCCACAAATCATTCCGGCGACGTTGTCGGATCCTTTCAACACGGCTAGCGGTAACTACGGTTACATGTCGGGTAACGACACTGTGTTTGGCGACTACTTTGGTGTGTACACCAAAGGTCCTAAAGCTGATACGACGTCAGTCACTTGGGATGCTACGAACAAACGTATCTCGTACAGCGGTGGCGGACGTGTAGTGTCCAATGCTCCGGTCGTAAAATCTCACTAAGATTCTTTCTTAGATACCCAATCTTGCAAAGAGGGGAACCCGAATCGGGTTCCCCTCTTTCTTTTTTCCGTCTTGAGATCTTGCCTGGCGTATCGGGTCGGATAGCCGTAAAATTACCGCATGGTAAAGGAAGCAGAACAAAAACCGCTTAAACCTTTACCGAACCGCTGGAATCGCTCCCCTCGTTTTGTCCTTGGATTTATTCTCCTGCTGGTTCTTCCCCAAGCCATAGCCTTTACCACTCAATTCGCCCGCGGTTTTGTGCCTTTTAAGACCGTACCGGGAAGGGTGATGTTCTCTTGGGACATGTTTGCTGTCTCTCTCGATAGATGCGTATTGAGCTGGCAGCCACCGCTAAAAATTGGCCCGAAAGAGGTTCATGCCTTTCACGAAATGGCCGCCATGCTGGAATGGGATATCGCTTTTGAGCGGGCCCAAGATTACGTGGATGAGGGGCTCAAGTATTGTGACCGGTGGGGCGAGGTGGGAACTAAAGCGCACATGCAATGTTTTCATGTGAATGGGGTAATGAGCCAAAATGAATTCCGCTGCCACTAAACAGAGCTTTTTTTCAGGTTTTTCGATTCGTTTCCAACAGTGGAGCACAGCTACTGGGTCGCGCGTTCCGCTATTTTATTTTAGCCGCGCCTTTGCTGCGATCTGGTTGGTTTATGACCTGACCGACATGGCCTATCGCGGGACGGCAACGCTCTGCCGGGTGGGCGGGTTTGGCGATCTCATTGGCTATTTAACGGCCAATCAAATATTGCTAATCGTCGTGGAGGCAGCGTGGCTCATTGGTATTAGGCCGCGCCTGATGGCGTTGTTGGCTGCGGCACTTCGCGCCTGTGAGACTTATTTTTATTCTCTCAACGATTTCCGTTTTTTCTGTGTCATGTGTTTGATTCTAGCAGTCTCTGATAGTGACGGCGGAAAATGGAAGTCCGCTAGACAAGGAGTTGCCCTTACATGGCCCAGAGACTTGTTGGTCTTGCAAACTGGTTGGACCTATTTTGCCACGGGTTTTTTAAAACTTAATCCTCCTTTTCTTTCAGGAGGGGAGTTGTACGTTCGTCAGAACTATCTGATCGCAGCCTTCGATTGGCCCTTCCCCGCATTTTATCGAAGCCTAATCGCAACCTTGCCGTTGAACTCCCTGCTCAGCTGGTTTGGTGCAGCGGGGGAGATGGCGTTAGGTTTCCTCTTTGCGGCATGGGTGTTTTGCCCGCGCCGCCGTCGCATTCTTAGAATGGTGTCGTTACCACTCGTCGTCGGAATTCATGGTTTTGCGGCGGTCGCATTAAATGTATATTTTTTTGGCGTCTGTTTAGTCGCCCAGGTCTTCCTCATGACCTATGAACCAGATGAAGTGACAAAAGCATAATTATAGCCCTCGATCTTTGACTACTTGTCGACTGCCAAATGCGCTTGTGAATTTTTTAATGGGCACGGTATGGGCACGATTTTCCTCCATTGAAAGGAAATCTTTCATTTTTACCAATTGCCGAGCGCCTCACGGGAATAATATAACGCATGGAGTAATTTAAATGGGTTGCACCGCTTTTGGGGGATCTTTCTATGCCTATGTTGAAATATTTTCGCGTCCTGGCACTCGTATGCCTTTTGACACTCTCGCAATCTGGTTGGGGCTGGGGAAGCTATGGACATGAGCAGATCAACCGTGCCGCGGCCCTCTCTATAGAGAAACATCCATTCGGTAAGTGGCTAGTTAAAAACCTTCCTACGGTTCAGCGCTTGGGTGTGACACCTGACTACGACTGGAAAAACATAGGCATTGCTCCCGAGGATGAGGGCCTGCGAAAAAATCGGAGCTCTGCGGATCGGTACGAGCATCCTTTGCATTATTTCGAAGTGGATGCCTTCCTACCCAATGGGGTTATTAGTCCAACCACACTAAAGCTGTTGGCCTTTGACCTCTACGGTACGGTCTTTCCCACCTACGCCAAGCTGCTGGCGGCCAATGAAGGTTATGTGGTCAGTATTGACCCTGCTAAAGCCTTGGCCGATTCCACTAATCCCACTGCGCAAGAAGTGACCGCACATGGGACGGCACCCTGGCGTATTGCTCAACTTTGGAACCTTGGGGTTATGGCACTAAAGAAAAAAGATTTTGAGAAGGGGATCATGTACCTCGGCGCCATGGGCCACTACGTTGGCGATAGCGCGCAGCCTTTTCACGGGACACTTGATTACGATGGAAAAGCTCATGAGACCGAGGCCGGTGGCATTCACTCCTCGTATGAAACTAAAGTGTTTGAGCACTTGGCTAAGGAAGTGGGTTCTACCTGGGACAAAGACGCAAAAGTTTGGCTTAATTTTGACGCAACAGAAGATACCGTGGTCAACGCAACGATGAGAAAAGTCGCCCTTATTCCTGACGTCACGCCGGGGGACGTGGCAACCATCGTTCGGCGGATCATTGGCCTCTCATTGGCAGCCTATCCGTTTGTTGGGCCTCTTGAAGATGTTTTTGCTGAAGCCATTGTGGAAGAGAATGGCGATGCCAAGACCATCCGCTCTGCGACCATTAAGGCCTTCATGGGCAAAAAGATTGGAAATGACAAACTCCAGATCCCTTCTTTCACCATTCCCGAAGCCGCGCAAGATCAGCTCTCTAATGCGGCCTCACTTTTGGCAAAGCTTTGGATTGCTGCCTATGAGGAGGCAGCCAAAGCCGACGGGTTTGATATTGCTGAGGCTCCGACAGTTGAATTTACCGAGGAGTTAGTGCTTGCCGACGGGGCCTACCCCAAACCTTTGTACTTGCCCCAGGTGCACAACAAAGGAGCTCTATTTAGTCATGCGGTAAAAGAAACGGGTGATGCCCATTTTCCGCCAAAACCGCATCCTGAGGAAGAAGAGTAAGCGAGGGCTAAAGCGCATTTGCGATTAGGCGATACTGCGGCCCCCGTCGACGCACAGATTAATTCCGGTGATGTACTCATTGCTGATGAGGAAGAAAATGGCCTCAGCGATGTCATCAGGAGTCCCTGCTCGTTTTAGGAGACTGCGGTCAATCGCCTTATCTTTTTGCTCTTGGGTATAGTGCTCAGGAAACAAAACGGCGCCTGGGCTCACTCCATTGACACGAATTTGCGGAGCCCATTCTTTTGCTAACGCACGAGTTAGGGTAAGAAGTCCGCCTTTAGATGCCGCATACGCGGCAAAATTTCTCGACGATCGTTCGGCGTAGATATCAATCAGATTGATGACGACTCCAGCTCGCTTGGTCATGGACTTTGCGCACGCTTGCGCCAAAAAAAATTGCCCCTTGAGATTAAGGTCTAATAACGAGTCCCACTCCTCTTCCGTGCAGGTAAGCGCCGGAGTTGAAAAAAAATCGCTGGCGCTATTTACAAGGATATCCACCGGACCAAAATTTTTTAAGGCCGTGGCGGCCAAATGCTCTATGGCAGATACTTTTCTTAAGTCGGCGCTCACCGGTTTGAGTTCATGACCGTTGGACTTCGCCAACACCACGAGTTCCGCTACCTCATTTTCGGATCGGTGATAGTGCGCGGTAATCTTAAGAGGCGTGGCCTTGGGGACCTTCAACAGACGTTCGACAAAATGGCGAGCCACTCTTTTGGCAGCGCCAGTCACTAAGATGTGTTTTTCGTTTAGTTGCACGTGGGTAAGCCTAGGGGTAGGCCTGGGGGTAGGCAAGACGCTTTACAAGAGGATCTCCTTTACGTGTCTATTCACGACGCTATTGAAACTGAGTTGGCCCAGCTTACCGCGTTGTCACAACGGCGGACGTTGCCAAAGGAATCGCTGGTTTCTTTCAGCCATAATGATTATTTGGGCCTGGCCGAACACCCCGAAATTCGCGAAGCCGGAAGGAAAGCGTTGGAAGGGTGTCCCGCGGGGTCCCGTGGCTCCCGCCTTCTAGGAGGCAATACAGAGGCTCACGAACAGGCTGAGGCCTCATTGGCTGCCTATTTTGGCGCCCCTGCTGCCCTGCTGTTTTCCTCAGGTTATTTGGCCAACCTGGCCGCAATAACTGCATTTAGTCCTTTTATTAAGGGTGTTTACAGTGATGAGCTCAACCACGCGAGCCTCATTGACGGCATCCGGCTGTCGGGGAAACCAAAGTCGATATACGAGCACTTAAAGTTTAACCGCGTCTCCGATACAGAGGGGCCTCACTTGGTGGTGACGGAATCTCTGTTTAGTATGGATGGCGACGTGATCGACTGGCCGAGCTTCTGGGAGAAGCAGGGCAGTAAAGGTTATCTACTTATCGATGAAGCCCATGCCGCCGGCATTATGGGGGAACAGGGACAAGGAGTTTCTGAAGGAAAAAGGGACTGGGACAAGCTTGCCGTCACAGTCACGTTAGGCAAAGCCTTTGGCGTAGGGGGGGCTGTCATTCTTTGCTCCCCGATTTTTAAGGATTGGCTTATCAATTCGGCCAGGTCCTTTATCTACACCACCGCTCCTCCTCCGGTAGTGGCGAGTCTGATCTTGGCATCCGTAACAGTAATGAAAAGGGAGGGGAACGGCCTACGCCATCGGCTTTGGAAGCGGGCGGAATCGGTCAGAGAGGCACTTGAAAAGGGGTTGGGGCAGTCGGCATTTCCCCTGACTCAGGGACTCTGGAACCGGCGTTCTCCGATCCTTCCGGTAATGGTTTGTGGAAACGATAACGCTTTGAGATTATCTCAAAATATGCGAGAGTTTGGCTTCGAGATTAGAGCAATTAGATACCCCACCGTAGCTCGTGGCTCCGAACGGCTTCGGCTATCGTTGAATCTCAGCGTTACCGACACTCAAACGGAAAATATGGTGGAGAAATTGGTGGAAACATGGACGGCGTATTCATAATTGGCGTTGATACTAACGTAGGAAAATCAACGGTTGCCGCCGGCATCTTAAAGATGATCTACGGCAGTAAGCCGGTGAAGTACTGGAAACCAGTGCAAACGGGTACCATCGTTGGCGATGACACCAACGACATTCGCACTGCTACCCAGCTTCCTGACGAAACCTTTATGGAGCCTTCATATCGTTTCACCGATCCGCTTTCTCCGCATTTCGCCGCCAAAAAATGGGGCAAACACATCAGCGTTGATGACATGACGAAAACCTTTGATGCGGAGAAAAAGAAGGGGGCCTTTCTCGTCGTAGAAGGCGCCGGCGGACTTTTGGTTCCGTTTAATGAAAAAGAGCTTCAAGTTGATTTTTTACACCGGCTTAAGTTGCCATTAATTGTAGTGACGACCGATCGCGTGGGCGCCATTAACCAAAGCCTTCTGACAATCCACGAGTGCCGCGCCCAGAAGCTCGACGTCTTGGGCTTTGTGGTAACAAAATCGCGAGGCAATCTCGGCAACTCCGAGGCCATTTCTCATTTTGGAAAAGTCGAAATTCTGGCTGAGTTTCCGACAGTGGAGGATTCTCTAACCGTAATCGGACAAGTGGCTGGCAATGCCCGGTTACGAAAGATCTTTGGCCTTCCTCAAATTCCTTTGTGATTCATGTTTGATGATCGGTTTGATGGAATGCCCGATCCGCTCTGGCATCCTTTTACCTCAGTGCCGCCACTGGGACCTCGCGAGATCTTGTCACGGGCCCAGGGGGCTTACGTATTTACCGAGTCAGGGCACCGCGTTTTTGATGCTATTAGCAGCTGGTGGTGCCAATCGTTGGGTCACTGCCACCCCAGGTTGCTGCAAGCTTTTACCGATCAAGCAAAAAAGATGGATCAGGTGGTGGTTGCTCCCCATACGCATCGCCCGGTGATGGAATTTGGTCAGAAACTACTCTCGGTCATGGGAGGCACCTTGGGTCGTCTGTTTTTTTCGGACAACGGTTCGACTGCGGTGGAAACTTCCCTAAAGATTGCCCTTCAATATCAAAAGAATCGCGGGAGTACGAAAAGACGACGGTTCGTTTCCTTGGAGCGCGGGTACCATGGCGACACATTGGGCGCAGTGGCGGTAAGCCACGTGGGTGAGTTTCACGACCTTCTCCCCTTTCAGACTGACGTTTTTCGGTCAACGGCTCCTTATTGTTACCGCTGTCCTGTCGGACTTACTTTTCCCTCCTGCAAAATTGCTTGTTTAAAATCCGCGGAAAAGTTTTTTGAAGCCCACGGGGAGGAAGTGGCTGCCCTTATCGTAGAGCCCCTGGTTTTGGGAGCTGCCGGGATGATCACCTACCCACTGGCCTATCTGGAAGGGATCGTCAGGCTAGCAAAAAAATACGGTGCGCTAGTGATCTTTGACGAGGTTTTTACCGGTTTCGGCAGGTTGGGGTCCCTTTTTGCTTTTCATCAGTTAGATAAAAACCTTTGGCCCGACATGGTCTGTCTTTCGAAAGGCATAACGTCAGGCTTTCTCCCCTTTGCGGTGACCGCAGTGAGTGGTGAAATTTATAAAACCTTTGAAGGGGGAACAGAGAAAACTCTGTTTCACGGCCACACTTTTACTGCCAACCCAATGTCCTGTCAGGTGGCACTGGAAGTGCTGAAAATTTTTGAAGAGGAAAAAATTATTGAAAAAATTCAGCCCCTGATCGCGCTGATGGGGAAACAGGGGGAGCGTTTTTTGAGGTCTCCTAACGTGGGTGAGGTGCGCCACCACGGTATGGTTTGGGCGGTAGAATTGGTGGGGGGAAAAAAAACCAAAGCGGTGCCGGTTCCTGCCAATGGGCCTGGCTGGCGCATCGCACAGCGGTGTTGGGAGGCAGGGTTGTGGATACGTCCCCTTCATAACCACGTCTATTTTGTCCCTCCTTTTTGCGCTACTGCCCAGGACTTGAGTCATTCGTTTGATGTGCTATTGTCCGCCATTCAAAAGGAGTCCTCGTGGCACAGTTGATGAAATTGCCCCCTCTTAGCCTAGCGTCGTCGTTTCTTCTCTTTTTAGATGAAGCGGTGGTGGAACCCACTTTGGAACGCAATTGGGTCGAAATGTTGAGTCAACTCGAATACGTAGGCTGTCGCAAGATGCTCCGATCCTTGAGTTGGGAGGACGTCGATCTTAGGACCCTTAAGCATATCCAAGAAGAAGCCCAGCATTCTTACCTTCTAAAAATGGCGCTGGGCGCGGAAGCTTTAACCAGTTGGGATCAAAACCCATTGGCGCAGTTAGGATGGGATTATTTTTCTGGTTTAGATGACTCTCTAGCGCGCTTGTCGGCTCACGAGTGCCCGTATGCCCTGACCAGCTGGGCTATCGAACAGCGGGCATTAGCCGTCTATCCAGCCTATTTGGCTAGGACGAAGAATGCAGCGGTTCGCCGGTCGGTAAAGACCATCTTGGTTCAAGAAGAGCACCACGCAAAATTCTTCGGCGACGAGGCATGGCCCGACGCTTTGGTCGAAGGCATTTTGACCATAGAACAACGCCACTGGGAGGCCTTTGAATTGGCCTTAACTCGCGAAATGGCAGCCTACCGAAACGGCGGCAACGACTACCCTGCACCCGTCTGGGAATGGAAAGAGCTCGCGGCTACTGATTGACGGGTTTCGTTTTCTCGTGACTCATGGCTGCGGGAAGGGGGGGCAATTCTGAAAGCCCTGCATGTTGTCCACAGATTCTGCCGGTGGATAGAAAATTCCCCAGAAGGTCTTCAACCGTCTTTTCGTAGCTACTGAGATTGTAGCACTGTAGCTCTTTAAACCTTTTTACCTGTTCCGCATTTTGACCACCATCGGTCGCCTCTTCATGAAAGAGGCTGATTCCTGAAGCACCAGGATTTACCCGCCCACAGTCGAACCTTTGGCAGGCGGCTTCAAAGACCGTACGTCGGCTCTTGTTTCCGATCCAAAAGGGTTCGCCGGATCTGTCGGATAAGTTGTAGAGGGGGGTTTTATTCTCTTCCCCTTCTCCTCCTAAAACAAAGGCGCTGCCGACTAGGCAATAATTTAAGTACGGTAAAATCGTGTCGGAAAAAAAGGAGAGACGCTCCTCTTCCAAATCCAGACCAACAAGTATTTTGTTTTGTTGATTGGATGGGCCCATCAAAGTTTGCCGAATCTGGCTGCGAAGAGTTCGTATCAACTCGCCAGGCCTCAAATTAAATTTTTTCTCGCTGGCAAGTCCGGGCTGGGCCTTGCCCTTAAAATTTGCGTCGTACTCAGTCTGGTAATGGTAGATTTCAGAGGCGAAAATCTCACGCATGTGAGGAAGCATGTTTCGTAGTGCAAGATTCAACGAGGCGGCAGCAAAGTCAGGATGGGTATCTTTCAGT
>JAYVQZ010000388.1:0-5057 GCA_043776735.1 Deltaproteobacteria bacterium
GAATCTTTTTAGGAGCCGCTCTGGCGTGGATCGTTTCGTCTGCCGTGGTGCTCCCCCTATTTGAGCCTCTGGCAAGAAAAGTGGAAGAGCAGCTAGGAATTCCCGCTGAAGGCTTTCACCCCCTTCCTTTTTGGGTAATCGTTAGAGATGGAATCATTCTCGCTCTGGAAATGTTGCTCATCAATGTGCTTTGCCTCCTTCTACACGCCGTCCCTGGAGCCGGGAACGTGGTGGCCCCTTTCTTCTCGCTGTTAGTAAACGCCTACTTCACCGGTTTTGCGTTGTTTGAATTTTCGCTTTCCTTTCGCGGGCGTCGTCGAAAGGAGAAAAAAGCCTGGGTGCGCAGTCAGTTGGGACAAGTCATGGGAGTGGGCGCGGTGGCTTTTTTCTTCAACCTCATCCCCGTATTGGGAGCCATATTATTGGCCCCTTCGGTGGTTGGTGGCGTGCTTCGCTACCGTGAAATTACTGAATCTCGGGCCCTGCAAACCGTTTCCTACACCGATCGTTTGTAGTCATGTTTTTAGCCAAAAATCAATCTAGATAAGCTTAGTAATTACAAGTATTTAAACTGTATACAAGCTGTACACAAGAGTCGTCTTTTTCATTGTGAATTACCTGACACAATGCGGCTACATTTGCTATACTTTGAATACATGAAACACTCCAGACTCGCAGCGTTTGGTTGGTTCCTAATCTCCTCGACGTTCTTAATAGCGGCACCGAAAACAAAACATGGCGAAGGCAAGCAGGCCAAGAAACCGGCCTGTTTCTCCGCCAACCAACAAACGCAGAAAAAAGTTTTTGTTCCTAAATCGAGCGTCAAAAACGACGCGCTTGAAAACTCTGGTTGGGAAACCATTGTCTATAAGGCGCAGCGGATGGCCTCGGACATGACTCAAGAGGTGGGTTACCTCTTTAAGCAGTCAGGCCCGTGGCTGAAAGAGCTCGAGGATGAGATCCGGGGCGTTAATGCGCCTGCGGCAGGGGCGTCTGCAAGTACCAAGAAGTTTGGTAAGCAGGCGGCTTTACCACAGGCCACTAAAGCCAAGGCCTCAGCTCCCAAGCGTCAACTCGGCAATATGGCGCAACCAAGCCCCAATAAGTTAGTGGAGATGGTTACGTCGTTGAGTCGTGAGACCTGGGAAAAGGTTCAAGTGGCCGTAGCCGACATTATGGGCAGCGCGCCGTCCAATGAGTAGAAACCTATTTTCGTTCGCCCCGAAGCGTTTGTGAAACTTCGCTTCGGGGCGCTCACCTAATTTCCCCCGTTACCCCCAAAAAAATCGACTAAAAATTCGACAGTGATTACCTGTGGTGCGCTTTGATTGTGAGACACACAACGTTGGCGCTATGGCCCTGTGCAAACTTACGGAATGCCCTTTGCACTGACTGTGTTCACTGATTTGAGAACTTTGTTTCTAGACTATTCCTGGGGGGGAATACCTTGAACCTGCGTACCTTCATCACTTTTCTTGCCTTGGCGTTATTGGTCGGCGCGAGCCCCGTTCTTACGGGCTGTGCTGGCCGCAAGTGCAAGAAGCCTGGCTGCGCCCCTGGCGGGGGTGGCGGAGGTGGTGGCGGGCCTCGCGGTGCTGGCCCACGGGATTCCCACGGCGGCGACCAGGCAAATAACCGTCCGGAGGCGCCTGAAGTGGCTGCTCCTGCCGATGGGGCACAGAGTTCCGAGGCGAATCAAGGCCCAGCTGCCGTGAATCCAAATGGCAACCAGCCACCTGTAGATCCTATTGTAGATCCGAACCCGAATGCTCCTCCAACAACTGCAGCTGCGCCTGGAATAGTTCAGAGCGAATCTCAGGATCCTCTTAAGGGGTGCCAGACTCCTGGCTCTCCCTTGGCGAATTGGGTTTCAAAGGCAACTCCTATCATGGTTACTGAATTATTTAGTAAGGCGAACGATGAAGAAAAATACGACGCTTCTAGTGTTGTATTGAATGATGAATTTGCCAATCTCGTTGCGGGCTCAGGGGCCGGTATTATTGATGAACCGACCTTGAGAACTAGATTTACGGCCATTAGGCAAAGAGCTATCAGTCAGATTTTGCGCTGTGTGGTGGCGAGTCGAGATTTTAAAACAGACGCTAATAAAAAAGAGTCTCTTGAACTTCTCAATGCTTTGTTGGTTTCCCAAGACCTCAAGGGGGACCCCATCTTGGATCCCAACATAAGAGATACGCACGGTTTCACTGCTTTGGAAATTGCGATCGCGAAAGGAAACTTGGAATTGGTAAATTCCCTGCTTGGTAAGGATAGCAAGCATCCTAGAATTTCGGTCCTGCCCGATCTAAAAATTAGCAATGAAATGACGCCTCTCAATTATGCCATCGCGTTGCTCTTCAAGGAAAAACCGATCAGTAAAGAAAAGCTACAGATCGTCGAATCGATTTTGGCTCAACAGATTTCCTTTGAAGAAGGAAAAACGAAAGTAGTCCCACTAAGTACCGATCTGGCAAAAAGCAATTTAGATGTTAACGGAGTGCTGTCGACGCCGCTAAGTACGTTCATAAGCGAGCTGGGAAAGCAAAAAAACTTATCGGACGAAATGAAGCAAGCCATTGGAGATGTGATCCATCAAATGATAAGTCTGTCCGAAGGCCAGGTAACTTTTAAAAATACGAACTCTACTGAAATCGATACATTACTCACCTCAATCTTTGCGAAACCTACGCCACCTCGGCCGTTAGTGAACCACACCAATTGGATCATACCCAAAGACCCTGCTGACTACGACAGGCCTAAAGTTGTCGCTAAAACTGAAGCCCCGAAGACTACAACTCCTTAATAATCAGGTGATAGCCAACTCTCGTTTTTTACGCCAAGATCAGCCTCATGACTTCATTATCCTTTATCTATGTCACTACGACCTCCAAAGAGGAGGCGCAAAGGATCGGCCGGGCGCTTTTGGAGAAAAAGCTCGTGGCCTGCATCAATGTGTGGGAGGGGATGGAGTCTACTTATTGGTGGGAAGGGAAATTAGAGTCCGCCAAAGAGACCATTCTGCTTCTCAAAACGGCCACAGAAAAAGTAGACGCCGTCATCCCCGTTATCAAAGCAATGCATAGCTACTCCGCGCCCTGCGTACTGAGCTGGCCCATAGAAAAAGGGAATCCCGATTATCTAAAATGGCTCAGTGATTCACTCGCCAAATGAGGACCAAACCGGGGCGTGATCGGAAGGCAATTTCCCTTTTCGCTCATCGCGGCTGACTCCTGAGGCTTGGCAGCGTTTTGCAATAGACGCCGAGCCCAGCAGGTAATCAATGCGCATCCCCTTGTCTAACGGGAAGGAGATGTTGCGGTAGTCCCACCAAGAATAAGTCCCGGGCGCTTCATCAAACTTTCTAAAGAGATCGGAAAATCCCAGTTGGCAAACGGCCTTCAATGCCTGGCGCTCCCGGTCGGAGACAAGCACCTGACCTTCCCAAGCAGCCGGATCGTGAACGTCGCGATCGTCAGGGGCAATGTTGTAATCCCCGCAAAGAAGAACCGGCTCTCCCGCTAATTCGTGTTTCTTAAGAAACGCATGGAGGCGTGAAAGCCATTTTAGTTTGTAATGGTACTTGTCGGAGTCTACGGACTGGCCGTTGGGCACGTAGAGGGAAAAGATCCAGCCCAGTTCAAACTTGGCTCCAATAAAACGGGCCTGAGGATCCTCATCGCCATCGTCAAAGCCCCGGATGGTTTGGCTAGGCTTCTCACGGCTTAAAATGGCAACTCCGTTGTAGGTCTTTTGTCCAAGCACCTCGGCGTGATAACCGGCAGTCTTGATAGCCTCCCACGGGAAGATTTCATTGAGGCCTTTGAGCTCCTGAAGGCAGAGGTAGTCGGGTTTTTCTCTTTCAAGAAACGCCAACAAACGTTCTAGGCGAGCTTTTACTGAGTTTACGTTCCAGCTGAACACTTTTTTCATCCGCCGATTATGGCGTTAAGGGGTGCGGAGGAAAAGCTCTTTTAGGTAATACGGCTGATTGCGAAAATAGGTGGAGCTGGGAAGGGCAGAGGGGTTCATTAGGCTCTTTGGTCCCAAAAATTCGTTCTCGACCTTTTCGTTGCCAGAATCGGAGCTGTTGTTGCTTTGCAAGGCAATATGGGCCATGCCTTCGACGTGATCTCTGCGGAGAAGGCAATGGCCGAGCTCATGAAGAATGAGGGCTTCTCTGGTTCCATCGTCCATGAATTTCCATGCTAGGGGATCAATAAATACATGACGGCCGGAAAAAAAGTTCCACTGGCAGCGGCCCGCTTCCTCCTCAGCCAATTTAGAAAAGGTAATGGTCAGGGTGTCATCTCCAGCCGTAGCGCGGCCAAAATCGGTGGAGTATTTTTCAAAACGCTGGAAGTAGGTATCAAACTCGCCGCGATCTGCCACGGGGGCTTTCAGGCCTCGGCCGCAGCTGACCAGAGAAAATAATAGCAATAGGGATAAAAAAGACCGCCAAACCACCCGCCACCCCGCAAAGAACGAGGGACGAGCCCCCATCGCCGAAGCAGCAGTACAAGTTTAGCGCCAGCGGGAATTGGGTTCAGACAAGCGGAATACACTGTCAAATTGTTGGACACAGGGCCGAAGTGCGGGAAACGGGTCGTGTCAGTTAGGGTAAGTGCTCTTGCGCCCATCTAATGGTGCTCTGGCTCCGACTGGGGCGTGCTCTGGCCCCGACCAATGAGTGCTCTCGCTCCGACCTGCTGGTGCTCTCGCGCAGCTCGATGGGTCCGGCATCTTATCCACACTGGCGTTTGTCTTTGCCCAGAGCAAGACCAGCGACGGCACTTCCGATTTGATTTTTATCGATCCGTTTTGCCTTTTTGTCTTTCTGCAAGGGCCAAAGCTCCGAAAGCCCGTGCCTCCGATCGGTTAGTTGCACGCGATAGCGAAGAGAAGCAACCAACACGTTTCCGGATTTTTTGAAATAATAAATTTAAATCTAAAAGAAAATTTAACGGCACAAAATTTCCTAAGGATATTTTTTAACCATTCGAAGCCTGGGCCGCAACACCTCCATTCACCGCAGAAAGACAAAAAGGAAATCCGCGTAG
>JAYVQZ010000389.1:0-5050 GCA_043776735.1 Deltaproteobacteria bacterium
GTGAAGACAGACACGGATAAAATTAAAGAGACTGTCAAGTCAACGCTTGAGCTTCACCTGATCAATCATCCGTTAGATTGTCCTATTTGCGATAAGGCCGGTGAGTGTGGTTTGCAGAATATGTATTCTGAGTTTGGCCAGTATGAGAGCCGAATGGACTTTGAGAAAGTGCACAAGCCAAAAGTACAAGACATCGGCACCATCGTGCTGGATTCCGAGCGCTGCATCCTTTGCACACGTTGTGTACGTTTTACCGCTGAGGTCACCAAGACTTCTGAATTAGGAATTTTTCAGAGGGGAGATCGTAGCACTTTAAAAGTGTATGACGATGGGCTCCTGCGTAATGATTATACTGGTAACCTAGCCGACATCTGCCCCGTAGGGGCTCTGACGGCAAAGGACTTCCGCTTTCAGCAGCGAGTTTGGTTTTTAGATAAAACCCCTTCGGTATGCGGCATGTGCGCTCACGGCTGCAACACCTCGGTTTCTGTGAATCCCAAGACCTCCACACTTTATCGGGTGGAACCTCGGCGAAATCCCGAAGTAAACCGCAGCTGGATCTGCGACGACGGCCGCTGGGGCTATCACTATGTGACGGCTGAAGATCGGCTTCGCGTTCCCAAAAAATATTGGGATGGCGTCTGGCGTGATCATACCTGGATGGATTTTTTCAAAGAGATGCAGGCAGAGATCACCGCCCAGCCGGAACGTTGTTTAGTCGGCCTAAGTGCCCAGATGACCAACGAAGAACTTTGGGACATGGGGCAAACGCTTAAGACTCTCGGAGTCACTCGGGTGGTGCGTCTTGTGGATGAAACGGCTGCAAAAGAGAAAAGGCCGTTTGATGAGATTTTACGCCACCGCGACCTCACTCCCAATGCTGCTGGTTTTGAACAGGTGATGAGCTTACTAGGAATGAAATGGGTGACCATCGCAGATGCGATTGCAGAGTTTCAGGCCGTGGCTCCTGAGTGGGTACTATTGTTAGGCCTCGAAGGGGATGAAAAACGGATGTCTTTCTTAGTCCCATTCGCAGCAGCGATCCCAAAAACCTCCAAAGTGGTGTTTCATGGAACCAATCCCTTGGCAGCGATGTCCCGATTCACCTGGGTTCTTCCAGGAGTCTCTTTTTTCGAAAAGAATGGCTCCTACCTGAGTGCGCTCAACCGTTTGCAGCGGGTGAAAGCGGCTTTGCCGTGGCAGCACATGTCGCGTGACTGCCACGGGATGGCTCTGGGCCTAGGCCGGGGTGACGACCGGGAAGCGCCCGATGCTCGGGCCGGGGAGAAAACCTTTCAGAAGGTCATAGCTCCGCACACCGTCAAAGAAGAGTTCACGTTTAAAAAGTTTTCATCCTTTGGGATGAATTTGGAAAAGAAGGGGGCCGAGCTTGCCCACCCATAATCAGATTGTGAAGCGCCCCAGCTACAAACTGCCCATCAATCAGCGGGTCTATTTGATTGCCATCTTTAAGGGGATGATGATTACGGCGAGGCATTTTTTTAGAAACCTCTTCAACCCAAAGGGGATGCCCACTATTTTTTATCCGGAGAAAAAGCGAAACTATTCTCCGCGCTTTCGTGGGTTGCAGATCTTAACCGTCAAAGACAACGGCGAACTTCGTTGTACGGCATGCATGCTCTGTGCGACTGCCTGTCCGGCCGATTGCATTCACATCACAGCGGCGGAACATGCCGATCCGAAAGTAGAAAAGGTTCCCAAAGAATTTAACATCGATATGTTGCGGTGTGTTTTTTGTGGCATGTGCGAAGAGGCCTGTCCCGTAGATGCCATTCGCATGGGACCTAACTACGAATTAGCCAGTTTCGATCGCAGTGATTTTATATTTAACAAAGAAGATCTTGTCCGGTTGGGCAATAATGCCTTGAGCCGGGTTCAGGACCCGGTAACTTTACCGTTTGGTTAGTTTTTATCGGATTTCCCGCCAAAGACCTCCCCATGTTGGTATTACGTGATGCAGGTCAAGCCAACGGCGCTGCTCCCACTGCCTTTGATCTTGAGAGACAAACGAACAGCGAACCCCGTGCCCCGTTTGAGTGTTCCTTGGAATTGACCTACGCGGCTTTCCTTTTTGTCTTTCTCCCGGGGAACCGAGGTGTTGCGAGCAGGCTTAGATGGACTTACCCCGATTCAGTGGATATCCGTCTTGCGTCGGCACTATGGGGAGGGGGGCCGAAATTGGAGCCGCCGGAGGCGCTCCAAATTTTCGAATATGTTCGCAGGTATTAACGATCGAGTTGTTTAAAACGCATACCCGAGTGACAGTCCAAACCAAGGCTTTAGGCCTGAGCTTGAAGCTACGGTTGTCGTTGTGCTTGAAGACGATACAGCGGGCGCCAGAAGCAAGTACGCCGTGGCGCGAAAATGAAAGCCGCCATCCTGGGGCCAATAACGATACCCAATTCCTGCTTCTGGAATGATCACCGAAGCGCTACCTGAGGAACTCCCCACTCCTATAATTCCTGAGTTTCCGCCCCCTCCGAATAGAAGGTCCACCCCGGCCAACGTTTCTAAGAAACTGGTTTTTTCGCCCAACAGCAGCAAGGAGACTGAGACAGGAATTTGGATGGCACTGCCTGAAGTGGTGGTGGCACCCAACGGCCCTGAACTGGTCGAGAGGGCCAGATACGAAAAGCCGGCATTGAGACAAAGACTGCGGGTGATCCGATAGGAACCAAAAAGGCTATAGACGAGTGAGGCTCCTAACAATTCGCCTGAGAGTTGAACTTTGGAATAGGAAGAACCCGATGCCCGCACGCTGCCTTCTATTTCTGAGGCACTCGCGGCCGAGCGACTATCTTGGCCGGTGGCAGCTGCTATCAAATCTCCTACCGCAACGGGATTAGTGGCGTACAGCGCCTTTATTTTTACGGCCGCCAACTTTTCATTTCTTGCGGTGACCATTCCGCAGCCCATTTTTTTATTAAAGCGGTAAGCGCAGACTCTGTCGCCGTTTTGCCAAGGCCTGTCTGCAGACTGGGTAATGTAGAAAACCTCGGGAAACTTGCCCGTTTTCACAATCTCAGACCCCCAAGCGAGCAGAGGGGGAGCAAAAATGCTGAAAAGGATAAGGGAAAAACGGAGTTGTTTGCATGGCGCCAATGAGCTCTCCTTAAAATGATCTCTTAAAGACATCGGTAATCTAAGGGGAAAAGTTAAATCGTTGTGAATAAGCAGCGACTTTGTCGCCTCGTTATTCCGACGCATAAGAGGCTGTTCTTTGGAATCTCGCAATTTTTATGAGTTCTGTAGCCCCGCGTAACTCGTCAAATTTTAAATAAAGGGACGGAGCCGCTTACGGACAAGGAAAAAAACATAATTCCGCATATTCCTGGATCTTTAGAAACTGTAATAACGACGATACCCTTGCCAAACTTCCCGCCGATATCGCGCAAAAGATTCGTGATTGGGCGGCCGATATAAATAAGGTAACTCCTCCTAAGGATCAGTAGTCCTTCCTCGGGAGATTTTGGTACCATTACCAAAGTGCCCTTCCTTCTCTTACTCGCAGCATTGACGTTTAGCCCTGTGGTGTTAGCGAGCAACGATCTTGCTGCAAAGGACTGCAATTCCACATTCCGGTTACTGATCGAAAACCAATATATGAAGGTGCCCCTCTTTCGGGCTGTCTTTAAGACCGCTAATCCCAGCCCGCTTGGGGCTAGCCATGAGGCGGACAATAATCAATTTATTGCGCTAACCAAAGCGACTGAAGGAAAGGATAAGGTCTACCTTCACGTTTCCTTAAAAGTACTCAAACCACTCAACGACCGTGTCTTTGCCGGTGAAGAAACGACCGGAAAAGAAGACGTGAATGGGGCCAGAAATCTCTTTCGGGCCCTTCTTGCGGAAAATATAGCCGCACTTGCTTCCCTGCAAAAGGCGCAAGCAGCGCGTTTTATGGATTTTAAGACGGTGGAGATTGGGTTTGATCCCAAAGGGTATGAAGGCGGCCGCGAACAAATGTTGCGCGATGTCGATTACGTCTTTAGGCACACGAACATGCAGTTTGAACAGGCAATGCTCAAGGTTTTCGGTCACGAATCGGAACTGCTAAAAAAAATGATGACGGAGCATGGTTTGGTAAGTGATTTCACCGCATGGCATTTGGCGGGAATCGCCGAAGGTCACCCGGATCTTGCCTCTTATGCCTCCAGAGAATCTTCAGGCACTTTTGATCCGGGGTTAAGCTTTCGGCTTCGTGCCCATCCTTATTCGAATACTGAGTTGGCAAAGACTCTGGCCACGATCGAAGAGGATCTGCGGCCAAATTTGATCAAGGGATTAGGCGAAGCCTCTCCGGTTTTTGCTAAAGACTATTCGGAAAAGCATCTGATCCTTTCCAAAGAGAGTATCGATGTTCTGAGGAAGGTCGATGCTCTCGACCGGGAGGAGTACATCGCCAAAGTGGCGGCTGCATTCAAGAGCCGAATGGGCGTTACGCTGAACCACGAACAGGTGATTGCGCTTCGCGATTACTACACACTGGCCGACCGGTTTCAGCCTTCCATTCGCGCCTCGAAGCGGGTCCAACTCGATATTTCTAAAGCGCGCTACGGAAAGCTCAGTGTCGATTTTGCAGGGCAGAACGTGGAGAATATGTTCCAAACCATGAGCGCGGTGGCCCAGGCCCATTCCCGGCGAGGTGAAGGGGAGGTGGGGCTCCTTGCGATCGGTTTAAGTCGTGAAGGAGAATTAAGAGCCACTCAACGCTTAGACAGGCTCAAAAAAGAATTTATAGACAGCCTTGTGCGGGCAGGGATTAAAGGAACTCCCCAATTCTCGGGAGACGATGGAGAGCTGGTGCTGGAATCGCCAGTCACTGAGCAACAATGGATGGCCCTTCACCGTGAACTGGAAAAAGGAAAAGATCCGATCTCTGATTACCGGCTGGTAGAAACGCCGCCACTTTTTAGGATCGGAACCGAAATCGATACCGGCGGCATGTCGCGGGAAACCGTCAAAGCCGAGGATTTTGAAAAGAAGCTTCGCCACTCCCTCTACGGGGTTCTCTCTAACAAAACCTTAG
>JAYVQZ010000390.1:0-5044 GCA_043776735.1 Deltaproteobacteria bacterium
TGGCCGCAGCCAAAGGTGGCGCGCTCTCCTCGGGTGATTTCCAAGAGATTAGCGCGTTGGCAAAAAAGCAGGACATTAAAGACGGTGGGGCTTTCATCCAGTTTATTGTGACTGGCTCTCAGTCAAAAGACTTCGCTAAAGGGGCCACTATTGCTCAGGTTTACGGACAGACTAAGGTCGATTCGACAACCTCTTACGCAGTAGCCTCTCCGACAGAAGGTTTGGAGTTGCTTAACAAGTACTCTCCAAAGACTGCAATCGGCAAAAAAACTTTGCCGGGTATCCTGGGAGATTTTTCCCGCGCTGGCCGCCTTCGTCTTCAACGATTGGCTGCTATGTTCTTGGTAGCTGTCACCGTCACTCCCAAAACCTGCTCTAAAGAGGCCAAAGCGTGGTGTGCTGATAACGCTCCTGAAGTGCCGATTCTTGCTGCAGCAATGGGCATCGATCAGGTTGCCAAAGGGGAAGAGTTTGTCACAGCTGGCCTAAGAGGCTTTCCCGACGAAACTCCTAACTACATCGGCGAAAACGAACGAGTCGTCCGTGGTGAACTCGAAGCGCTTCAAATGGGCGAGCAAATGCCTGCTCAGTTGAAATCATGCTTCTTCACTGGCAAGCCAGCATCGAACTAAGCACTCGCTGAACGCTTTTAATATTAAGCCCCGTAGGCAATCGCTTACGGGGCTTTTTTTTGCCCAAAAGGGAAAGGGGTGCTCCACAGCTGCCAAAGGTTTGTCATGTTTTCGCGGACTGAAAGTCCGGGGATCTCTCTCCGTTGGGCCACATCACCCACAATGGCGCCTGCAACCGTCCGCTTACTCGCCGGGACACTTAACGACCTATGGCCGCCAATACGTTTGAGACTCCCACAGGCCATTAGGCCTGAGAGTTCGACTGGCCGGCAGTAATTGAGGAAATGAAAAGAAAAAAGGAGAGCCCTCACCGAGTGAGAACTCCCCTTAGAGATACGAATGGTAGGAGGAAATTATTCGTTGCGGGCCTCTCGAGAGATCCGCTCTTTTTCCTTCTTGATCATGTCTGAGACTGAGTTCTTTTCGCCAAACCGAACCCCATCTAGGGAAACCAGTTGGTTATGGTACTCCGATCCCCCTTCGATAACATTGAGCGGATCTTCGGCTTTCATCCGGCGGACCATTTCTACGGCGATCTTATTCTCCAAGTTTTTCTTAATCTGACCTTCCCAAGCCTCTAATTGTTTCCGATTTTTTTCGATAATAGGGCGTGAGTAAAAGCCTTTAAGCGGGAGCTTGAGATCGATATCCAAGCGGCCTAGCAGATATCCCTGAACGTGGGTGTCCACGACGAGGGTTTTGCCATGTATCCAAAGGGGCGTCTCATCGCTAAAAGCAGCATCAGCACCTACGACCACACCAATATCTGGGAACTCGGATGCCAGCTGCTCGTTCTCACCGATGCTCATGTTCGACAAAAGGACGACAAAATCTGATTTGCCTTTAATCTCCGCCAAATGGCGAGTGATTGCCGCTTTGGGCGACTCGATTTCAAGCCCCCCCCCCAGGGGCGCCTTGGGAGAAACCACGCCCAATATGCCGATACGGAAATTATTCTTCGTCACCACCAAGGAAGTTGGGAATGTCTCCTTCTTCTTGTCGGTCACATTTGTTGCCACCCAGCCAAACTTTGAACCGGCAGAAAGACGTTTCAGGCGCTCCATTCCTAGGCTGTACTCGTAAGGGCCAGGCAAAAGGGCATCCAATCCATTAACCCCTAGCATGTCCACCAGCGCCTTTGCCCGTTTCTCATACGCCTCAGGCTTCTTAGCAGCGCCCTCGCTCACCAGAGAGTTGCCAGCATCAAAATAGAAGACCGTGCCTCGTTCGGTGCGGATCTTCTTAAGGGCGTTGCTCTCGCGGTCAATACCGCCATAAGGCTTAGTCTGGCACCCGCATGGCTCCAGGGTTCCCCACCGTTGTGACTGGTAGGCGATAGTGAGATCCACATCGCGTTTGCCGCCAACGACGGTCTCTTTGCCAGCGCAGCCGGCGAGAATAAGAAAGATTAGGCAAGAAAGGAAGCGCATGACTCACTCCTGAAACTTTAAATGGTTATCGCTTTGGCAGGGAGGATAGCTCAAGCCGGACCCTCTTGGTATCCCTTAATACTCTTCGCCAAACGCGTGCTCGATTGGGATCAAAGCCCTTCTCCTTTTCCATGGAGACTAAGTCGCTCTTAATGGTCTCTTCAAGACGGGCTAGATTGACCCTAATTTCCCGCTGCTCTTGGGGTGTTGTGGATTGCTCAAAGGCCTCTGCCCACTGATGGACCGACTCTCGATATCTTTGACCCCACTTATCGTCGAGTTCCACGACGGCAACGAGATCGGAATGGGTGATCTCCCCATCGTGCATAGCCACGAGAAGGTCACCATAAGTTTCCGGACTTTGCGCCACCCGTTCCATCATTAGGGCGGTGGAAGCTTCGCGCACGTTCTTCACGCTGTGAATTCCCCAAAGGGTCAACTCATAGACACCCCACAATTGGACCCCGCGGGCAAGCACTCCCCCACCCCATTGATAACCGACCGTACTAAAGGGCAGGTGAATGACGGCGTCTTTGAGAAGGCCCCCAGCATTCCAGGCCAGACGGTGCAGGCGCCTCCACGCCAAATTAGGATAAAGCCGTTGGAATAAAGTCCGTTGCGTCCACTTCTCAGCTAGGCCCAAGCGAACAAAAGGGAACATCAATTCGTCCCGGGTGGTCTTAGCAAAACTAAGAACCTGGGAAAGGCGCCCCGCGGTTGCCGACCACCAAAACGATTTGGCCTCCGTTGATACGGCCACCTGCGCTGCTGCCCTTTCCGCTGCAAGCGCAGCCCTCCATTCCGCTTGGGCCGCACGCAAAGCAATCCAACTTCCCTTTGCCGCCCTACCCAAAGTCGCAGGCAATCTGGCCAGCGTAGGAAGATTTAATGCCGCACCAGGAACCATCGCCGCCGCTTGTAGCGCCACACGGACTAGAGAATCGCCATAGCGCGATTCCAATTCGCGTAACAGGTATCCCCCGTCCTCATAAAGCGAAGCTTCAAGTTGAGCTGACCCCGTTACCCAAAGCGATTCCGCCGAGGCATGTTCTTGGTATCGATGGTACGCGCGTGTTCCTTCCGCTACGAGCAATACGCCATCAATGGTCAGACCAATCGGTGCTAAGGGCGGTATCAATGAAATTGTGGACGCCACCACTGCTGTGCTGGTCATCGCCATATCGGTTCCTTTTTCCCATAGGCCGCGATCTTTTTGAATTTGGCAGATCCCTTTCTTCTGATCGGGATGACTTCGCAGTACCAAATCAAGAAGTGGAAGGTTGGGCGCCACGTAATCTAGCAACCCCGCACTCTCTTTCTTTTTCCAAATTTCCTTTACTTGATTTTCTCCGTGCGCAAGAAACGCAGAGAGCACCGTTTCATAGCGGGAGTCCTCGTAAGTTTTCCAATTCTCCTCCCACCGAAGCACGGGAAAACGATAGTAGAAATGCTTTTCTGCATATTCCAAATAGTCGAGTTTTCTTTGATAAGATTCCAAAGTGTGATGAAGCAAACGCGCCGCAATGGCCGGATAGGCCCAGAGTAATTTTAATTCTTCGACCCCGATAAAGTCGGGCCGGCGAAGAGGCTTTGGCGGAAGCTGATCTTTACGCTGTCTGCCTTGCAGCAGATCGTCGAAATGAAATTGGGCATTCGCCTCTCGAACAAGGTCCATGCCCCAATACCAATCTAACTGGTCGATGAATTGATCTAAAGTGAAGGTGCTTTGAAGTGCCTTGTAGTGCTTTGCATAGAGCTCACGGTCCCTTTTGGACTGGGGGTACTTGCGCAAAATGTAATCCCGAATGAGGTTTGGCAAAAAAACCTTGATCAAACTGTCGTTGATCTGAGCAGCCATTTTACGATCGTATTCCCCGGTAAACTCCACGGGAATCTGGAGTGCCTCGCTGATTGCCGGATTGGCCATTTTAGCCGCTTCGTTTTTTACCTTTTCTTTTGATGCCATCAATTCACGGAGCCCGCTGGCTCCGTCGGCAAGTTCCCGACGATACTTTGCGATAAACCAACCGTTTACCGCATCCGTCTCTCCCGCCTTAGCTAGCTCGGTGTCCCAAGCCGATCTAGCCATTGCCTGGAACGCTGCTTTCGACTCTCCCATCAGCGATGAGAATTCAGGAAACCGGTAATGGATCCGCATTAAGGCGATCGGTTCCGGTGTCTCTTTTTCCTCCACCGCGACAAGACCATTTAGTTTTTGGGGAATCTCTTTTTTTAGCAGGGACCGAAGCTGAACGAGATTGGGGATGAGAAGTCTTAAGGCGTAGTAGCCACCGAGTCCGGCCGCGGTCTTCTCTGTGAGCTGGCTATTTTGGATCGTTCTTGAATCCCCTATCATCACTTCGTGGGCAAAGACCAACCGCTGAAAGCCGCTAGCGGAATCTTCACGACGCGGAGCAATGGCCGCTGAGACCAACGTATTCACCGTCCACGGAAGGTTAGTGTCCCCTTCCAAATAGGGCTCACAAGAAGTGGTGACGCGAATTCTCTCCAGTGTTTGTGTTTTAGGCAGCCGCTCCTTCTCAAAGCGCTCCTTGAGAATTTTCACCGCCTCAACATTTTCGAAGTAGTCCCCATCAAACCCCAAAGGAGATACCAGCCCCTCAGCACCAATAGCCTCGGAGAGGAATCGATGAAGTTCTGCACCCTTTCCAAAATGGGACAACAGAAGGGAAGATTCTCCAAAAATCCGTTTTGCCACCTTTGGCCAGCGCTCCTTGATCCGCTGGTGAAACGAAGATCGATCGATGTGTAGAGTGAGATCCTTACTAAGCAACTCAAGGTCAGCGGCGGAAATGTTTTTCCCTTTTTCTTCGTACAAAGACACCAGAAATTCTTCGATTGTGGGTAGCAACACAGTTTCTCCGCTTCCCACCTTTTGAAAGAAATCTAAATACCGATCCAATGCCTTGGCAAACTCAGCGGGCTGACAAATTGACCCGTCAAAATCGCTTAGTCCGCGGG
>JAYVQZ010000391.1:0-5030 GCA_043776735.1 Deltaproteobacteria bacterium
CAGGTGTTCTGGCAACCACTCTTGATGTGAACGGTTCGCTTAATTCGACCGTCAACGTCAGTGTTAATGACTCCATAAACATCAACTGGTCTGCAACTAATGCGACGTCGTGCACGCTTTACTTCGACCGCATCCAAATCGCTCAGTCGTCGTCACCAACCGGCGCCGCAGTGGCAACCCCGTACGCCATCCCAGCGCCTGCCGGGGTCAACCACATAGTGAAACTCAGCTGCTCAGCCTCAGGGGGCGTAACTTCTAATCAGCAAGTTACCTTAGCTGTGACAGCTCCCCCCATCACAACGACTCTTAATGTGAACGGTTCGCTTAATTCCACCGTCAACGTCGGCGTCGGAAGCAGCATCACTATAAACTGGTCAGCAACTAATGCGACGTCGTGTGCGCTGTTTGTCGACAGTACTCAATTCCAGATTCCTGCTCCTAGCAGCACGATAGTGGGAATCCCGTACGTCATCCCGGCGCCTGGCGGAATCAACCGTATCTTGTCGCTCAGCTGCTCAGCCTTAGGGGCCGCGACTGCTACTCAGCAGGTTACCTTAGCAGTGGCGGCAGTTATCCAACCCCCAGCAACGCCGATTCTGGTGGTCACTCCGAGCGACAGATCGGTCACAATTACGATCACAAACTTCGCAGCCGGCGTCACCTATGCGCTTAATCGAGGGACGACGTCCGGCGCGTATCCCGTCTCTGTTACTACGTCAATGCCGAGCAGCCTCGCAGAAAATAACCTCACCAATCATCAAACGTATTTTTACCAAGTGGTGGCAACCAACGGTGGTGCGCCCGTTTACTCTGCCGAGTTAGCCGCACTTCCTCTCCCTCCGTGGATGTTGCGTACTTCCGGCAACGGCGTAATGATTCATTTTGCGCAAAATAATGTGTCGTTTAACTCAGGTAACGTCGAGTGCATCGGTCTGGACACCCTTTCGTACGATTCCCCGTCACCGGATCCGATTACCAATCAAACACATCCGTTAGTACCTACCGCAGCGCAGGGAGCGGTTTTCGGCGTGTACCCCGGTGATTCCGTGAACCCCTATTATTTCGTGGGAACAGATTACCAAGTCTATTATCAATATCAGGCCGTAGCAGGGGGACCCACCCTATTTAAGGCGGTCCCCAACAGCGTAATAAAACATGACGTAGCCGCCAATACGTTCGTAGCCCCTTCCGCTTCTTCATTGGGCATTTACGTTGTCGGTATAGATGACTTTCTCTACTTCAATGCGGGCGGCGCTCAAGCCGGAAGCTTCCTTACAGGAATCGGGGGCATCAAGGTAAAACTTGTGGCGGCAAGCAAAACCAACGCGTATGTCGTTGGACTGACGGACAATCAGATCTATCCAAAGGCTACTAACAGCGCCAGTTACGCTACCGCGCTTTCACTTTCTGCGACGGCTACTCCAGTGAAAAGCATAGTGGCTTCAGGGAGTACGGTTTACCTGGTCGGCAACGACGGGAAGTTATACAAAAGCGCCGCTGGTGCAGCCTTTCAACAGGCAGCGGCGGGCTCTATTAAAGAAGTTAGTGTAGCCCCCAATAATACCAACCGAGTTTTTGTGGTAGGGCTAGACGACCAACTTTATCAGCTTTCCAATGGTCTGCTTATTCAATCGGCTTACGGGTCTGTGTCGCAAATTTCGGTTTCTGATACCGCGGTCTTCGCCAAAGGAATCGATCGCCAGATCTATCAAGCTAATTTTTAATAAATTTACGATCAGCAGGGAAGCCGTGGTCGCAAACCACGCTAAAAAAATGCAGTTGGCTTCTGCTCTTAGATTGAAAGGATTGGCCCATCACCGGCATTGGGCTCGACCGACCAAGAGATGCCGGCAATGCCAGGTTCGATGCCAAGACGACTTACCAACTGTTCGAGAAGCGCGTGTTGTTTCCCCTGGCTAGTGAGCCTAGCGGTGATGACAATTTTGCTCGGCCCCAGAGAATTGTCGGTAACTAGGGAACGGAGTGAGACGGGACCAGAACTCACCGCTTGCATGATCAGGTTTCTTACATGGTTTTGTTCTCGGTTGCTACAGTTGGCGCGAATGCTGTAGCTAAGCTCTTCCTCTTCGGGAATTGGAACTTGATTGATTCGCCTGGCGATTGGCCGAAGAATCACGTTGGCTGAGAGAACGAAGACAGCTCCGATAACGGCCTTTAAGGTAAGCCCATAGCCCGCCAAAATACCAACTGCCGAAGAGCACCACAGGGTGGCTGCCGTGTTAAGTCCGCGCACCGAAAGTCCGTCGCGCATGATAACCCCCGCTCCCAAAAATCCGATTCCAGAAATGATTTGGGCAGCGATGCGACTGGGATCGGCATGATGGGGGAGGGCATCGGAGAGCATGATAAAGAGAGCAGATCCTAAGGCGACCAAAGCGTTGGTCCTTAATCCTGCCCGCTGTTGTCTTTTTTGCCGTTCCACCCCAATTGCAGCACCTAGCGCTAAGGCGATAAAGAGATTTGAAATAAATTGGAATGTCTTTGGATCCATAACGCTCACCCACGAATCGGCCACCCCAAGGAAGCCACTCCCTCTGTCTAACCATACTTTCGTGATTTATCCAAAAGCGAAGGTGCAAAACAGGTGTGGACAAAAAAAAAAGGCACCCACCCCCCGAAGGAAGTAGGTGCCTGCCGTGACAATTTCTATTCTTGGGCAGCTGGTTCGTCCAAAACGATTCCGCGAAAGGACGAGTGCGGTTCATCTTCCATATTGGTGACGCTTTTTTCGTACTTGCTGCAACCGGCGGCCAGTAAAGTGATTGCCAATACTGTAATTTGAGCTGCCTTCTTAAAATTCTTCGTCATAAAATCTCCCCTTTTCAAAGTTAGTTGGATCTATTTTTTTCGGGAAAGCCAAGCCCTTAAGATCGTGTTGTGAATTGAAAAATCCACGCTTTTGGCAAAGTGGCCGAACTCGAACTTATCGGTCCCTAATGACACCGTTTCGTTGTGACCATCGTCGAAGGTACAAGAGGCTGAGAGGTCCATTCGTTTGCCAGGGGTGACGGTCATTTGAAAGTGGTCTTTGCCACCATAAACAGTGGAATGAATAGTTATCGTTCCTCCTCGAATGAGCGCAATGCTGTCTTTTTGCGAGGGCTCAGCGGGATCTGATGTGCAAGTGGCGCCACCGACACCGCAGGCTACGGGATTTGTGATGGCTCCATCACTGGAAATATTTATATCGCAAATCATGGTGGCAAGATTGCCCTTGCCTGGGGCACCTTCGGTGCGCACGTTTAAAATCATATCAGTGGCTAATGCTGGGAAGCTGAACAGGGTCAAGGCGCAGGTGAAAAGTAATGCAGTTTTTTTCATAGATCCTCAAGGTGGTTAAGGGGTGTATTCCCGTTGAATACTGCAATGGTCAGGCCATCGAAATCCCACGTGGTGAGTGGGCAGATACCGTAACTAGGGCGGCAATGGATTTTTGACGGTGACCTTCTAACTTCGTATTTCCAAGCATTTCGCATTGGTTCTGCATCGTTATCGGAGTGCCTAAGTTTTGGTCAGCTGTCGAACTTCTAGGGAGCAGTGGTTATCTCCTTTTGGTGTTTCGCATTGCGTTGCGTTGCGTTACGTTTGTCTCTATGTAAAACATCCAGGTTTAGTTTGGGTGGTGAATGAAATACTTCGCGTTTTTCCTTTGTTTTCTGGCAACTTCTGCTTCGTCTGTCGTTTTGACTCCGAGCCGTTGCCCGGCTTTCTTTGCCTCTTCATTCAAGGGGCTGGCCCTTACCGCCACTGTGGGCAGCTATGGCGCCAATACCGATCAGATGCGCGCGGTGCTCAAAACAATTGGGGCCAGTCTTAAGGCTAACGATCCGCGACTTAAATTTTCGGTGCGCCTCAATACCTCGCACGTTGATGTGAAAGACGTCCTTCCTACAATTGAGCGATGGTACAAGCTATCCCATGAGACCGGGGTCCCACTGACGGTGATCGTCGACATGCCGGGTCCCAAAATGCGGATCCCTAAACTAAGGCAGGAAATTGCGGTTCGCGTGGGACAAACTTTTGATTTAGTGCCCGTGTCCACGCGAACTGAGGTTTGGGAGAATCAAACGGGGCAGGTTCCCATTCCGGTGTCTTTTTTTGAATACATCAACGAATTAAAAATCGGAGAGCAGCTGAGCTTTGCCGATGGACGAGTTGTGGCCATCAAGCTTGGCATAGGTAGCAAAGAAAGCGTTCCCTTTAAAATCGTCGAACTTCAAGCGGGGGTGAATAAGCTCACAAGCCGAAAGGGTTTTAATATTCCTTCGGTTGAATTCCGCAACGTAGTCACTGAGAAGGATCGCCAACTGATTCGGCTTGCCTATTGGAGTGGAAGAATTCCGGCCGTTGCGGCCAGCTTTGTTCAAAGCAAAGGGGATTTGTTGGAAATTCGCGCGGAATTTGCTCGAGCCAAAACGTTGGTGGATGGTGTTTTAGCGGTCGACGTGCGTCGCACTCCGTTGGAGCCTGAAAGCTATCGCTTTGTAAACGAAGTGCTAGCGCGAACTGCTTACAGCCTGCTCTTTCCAGAAAAAAACACCCCGACGGTGGGGCTCGATCAGATCGTAAAAGATCTCCACAGCTACTTTTCTAGGCACCGTCCGATTGAACCTCTCATCGAGGCCAAACTGGAGCGGGCTGTTGCGGTAGAAAATGCCGGTGAAATTTCCGATCACGCTACCATCCTGGTGTCAGCTCAAGGGGATTTGGGCATCGAGGTCACGATGGCAAAACTGGACTCCTACACCGATAAAGTGGTTGCCACGGCAGTGAAGCATGGCGTTCCGGTCAAAGTAGCGACTCGTCTTTTTATGGGGCTACTCACGGAAACTGGAATCACAGACCAAGAACGCTCTCGAGTGCGAACGCTACTCGTCGATGGCACTTCATGGCTTCAAGTTTCGGACGAGACGACCTTAGATTTTGATTCACCACGTGGCGGCCCGATTCCAAACTACCTTGCCATATTGGGTTACCTGAAGGGGCTTAACCAAGGGCCCACTCCCCTG